>NZ_QICX01000006.1:0-299696 GCF_003201365.1 Chryseobacterium sp. CBTAP 102 | reverse complement strand
CTCAACGGAAAAATCAGAAAATACACCAAAAACAAAATGTCTTTTCCTACAGATGATGCCGTCATGAAATCAGTGTATCTCGCTTTAAAAGAAGCTACTAAAAAATGGACAATGCCAATTCAAAATTGGGGTATTGTTCTTAACCAGTTTATGCTTATTTTTGAAGAAAGGCTCAGATTATAAAATCCAAGCCCTGACTTTTTAACTTACACACTTTGTGGGATAGTGTCTCATTAAATATATACCATCATTATTGTTGTTAATAAATATTTTTATTTATTTAATGTTTCATTTTCTATTTAAATATGATTTTAATAGAAAATTATACTATGAGTTTCATGCAACTGTAATTCCTATTTTAATAATTGTTAATATTTTTATTTCAGTATTAATTTTTATAATTCTTTATAAGAAAAGATATTATGATATAATATATTATCCCTTATTTCCTATTCTTTTTTATATTGTATTTTTTATTATTTCATTATTCTTGGTCTTTAAATAATTCTTTAACTGACTGGATTATATTGATTGTATGATAATACTGGTTTATGCTTTTTTAAGATCCTATATATGGTAATTTAAAAACACAGAAATCTGTATTTGAAATGACATATGAAATGAAGCAGAAGAAAGAGAAAAAATACTATTCAAAATAAAGGTCGTATTCGGTATTTAAAATATGTTGGTGAAAAATTTGGAAGTTTCTATAGTTGGTAATGTTTCAAACCTGTTGGTAATAAATTAGAGTATTGATTTTTAATGCTCTAATTTTAAAAACATTTGTAAAAATATAAGGTTGAGATAATATTGTGAATAGCCAGAACGGAAGAAAAGAGAAAATAGGCTATCTAAAATATTGAAGATCATATCAGGTGTTTCAGAAGTTTTGGTAGCTAATCCGGAAGTGATTATTCTTACAAATAAATATAATGGCAAAGAACTTCAGGAAACCGGAATGTATGATTACGGCGCCAGGATGCTGATGCCTGATCTGGGAAGATGGGGTGCTATGGATGCCATGTCTGAGAAATACAGCGCATGGATTCCTTATAACTATGCCATCAACAATCCTGTGATGGTGATTGATCCGGATGGAAATGATATACAAACCTATACAGGGGATGCAGCAGTAGCATTTGGAAGAGCTTTGCAAATGAATATGTCTACAAGTACTGAATCTTCAGGAGGTAATATTTTTACGGGATTGGATAATGAGTATGATAAGGATGGCAAGATGATTAGTAACTTAGGTGGAAATAAAATAGATTTTTACCATCAAAGAAATGGAGATACTAAAGTAGTTAGTCGACAAACTGGAGCTTCAAATATTATTACAGGTGGAGAATCTATTATTAGAGGTTATACTCATAGAGGAAAAGATATAGGATGGGGAACGATAACAATTGAATATTTTGGAGGAAGTGGACCTGCTCGCAGTCTATTTAGTGATTTTGATGATTCTAATGATGGACCTTTTGCTTCTCTAGACAAAGCATCGTCTCCATATTCTTCTTTAGCAAGAAAGGATGCAATGAATTCAAAAGAACTAAAAGGAGTTGTTAAAATGGATTATCTTCAAGCTAACCCCATCACAGCAAATTTTGATTGGTATGAGCAGATGTGGGGAAGATCAAATGTGTCTTGGTATAAATTAGGAGATGAAACACTTTTTTTAATGACTGATTCTAAGTCACAAGAGTCATTGTTTTATAGATTACCAGTAAATAATTTTGAAAGAACCGAAGGAAAGTTAAAAAGCTTTGGAAATACGTATCAGACTTATATATGGACTGAAAGCAGCTCCGAAATTCAAAAAAAAGTAATTAACCCAACCTTAAAGAACATTTTTAAACAAGCTGTAACACCACCATCTATACTAACAAGACCTAGATTTTAAATCGAACAACTTAAATTAATAAATATGAAGAAAAGTATAAGTTTAATTTTATTACCTTTTTTATTTTCATGCCAAAATATTAGTAATGAAGATATATATGGAAAATATTCACCCATATCATACAAGAATACATATGACACTTTAACGATTAACAAGGATGGGGTTTATAGCAGAGTAATTTACAATATAAAAGGGAAGAAAGTATTGAATTATAATTCGAAATACAAATTAGAAGGTAACACAATAAAGTTTAATGATTTTTATTTAAATTTTGATAAAGATTTAATTGCCTTTCCAGAAGATGTGAATGATACTGATATGACCTATACTACTTTTTTTGAGAAAAAAGATAAGAATATTGTACTTTGCTTTGGCTACCATGATGGGGAGAATTGTTATAAAAAGATTATAGAATAAAAAAAAAACACTGAGCAAAGTCCCCACTAGTGCGAGCATCTCGTTCGTTTTCAGATAATAAATTAAAACCATTGCTTTTGCAGTGGTTTTAATACTATTATTTTATCCAAGGGTAGCACAGGCGCTCCTACAATTATCGATACCAACAACTATTACCCTTTTGGGCTGAACCCTATCTCCGGGCCGTTCAGTACGTCTAACTTTGGAAGTTTCTACAGTTATAAATATAACGGTAAAGAACTTCAGGAAACCGGGATGTATGATTATGGCGCCAGGATGCTGATGCCCGATTTGGGAAGATGGGGTGCTATGGATGCCATGTCTGAGAAATACAGCGCATGGAGTCCTTATAATTATGCCATCAACAATCCTGTGATGGTGATTGATCCGGATGGGAATGATATTTCTTATTCAGGGGAAATGGCACAACAGGCTTTTAAAGCCTACGTAGGAACAATGTCTACAAGTACTGAATCTTCAGGAGGTAATATTTTTACGGGGTTTGCTTCCAATTTATTTGGAGATGACTATATATTGAATCGAAATGGTAAGTTTGAAAGAATATCAGAAACAAAATATAGCTTTGATAGATTGTATAATTGGGATAAATCTAAAGTTATAAAACTAAATAAAGAGTTTATGAAGAATCTGCGTCAAGATATGAAATATGATAGTTATTCCAATCAATATAAACCTACGGAAACGACAATAACATTTGAAAATTCTTCTGTGTCCACAAAGCAAATAAAGAATTATTTCTATTTCTTAGCAGCAAATACAGAAAAAAAATGGGGTTTTAATCATTTAACTAAAAATGGATGGTTTTCAGACAGTTCAGTGACAATAATCAATAGTAATCATCAAGACGATGAAGTAAGTTTAAGTCCAATATTTAAATATTTAGACTCAGGCTATGATTTAATAGGATCAGGCCATTCACATCAAATGTTAATATATGACCATCCTGAAAATAAACATTTGCTTAAAGGGCGATATGAAGCAATTAATTATCCTTCTGGATTTAATTCTGATGGGAGTGTACGTTATGAAATTAATAAAGGAGATAGAGCATCTCATGAAACATTATTGCAAAATTATGGTAATCAAGTTAAGGCTTATCCTTGGATTTATATAGGTAATAAAGATAATAGACCACATTTTATATATTATGATACGACATCTTTTAGAAGGAAATAAATTAATTTTCCTATTCCTTACTTTGTTTTCTTGTACAGAGAATAAAACAGAAAAAATTACAGAGTATTTCTATCCGAGTATAGTAATTAATGAACAGTTGAAAAAAGAAATTTTTTTATATAAAGATGATTTGAAAAGAATGCAATCAATTCAATCAAATAATATATGTGTTTTTTTTACAAAAAAAAATGATAGTATTTTTATTGAAATAGGAGATTATGAACCTAATCTTAAAATGATAAATGTTAAAGGTATTGAAATAATAAAAAATGATACAGTTTATCTATACAGTGATAAAAGTTTTATAGATTTAAACGACTTTTATAAAAATAAGAATGATAAAATAATCAAAATTATCAGAAATTCAAAACCAAACTTTGACCGTCATGATCCTCATTTTAGATGTCTTTATTTTGATGGAAAAAATATTAAAATTAGTTCTTACAATAATCAATGTATTTAGTTCCCTGCTCCCGCACGATTGTATCGTGTGGCAGATAAACAAAGAGAGTGTCCTAAAAGTCGAATACACCCTCTGAGAATCAAATATTCATATACTCCTCCTGTATAAGGGTACGAATAAAATCAGCAAAAATTGAGGCTGTCCAAAAAGTTTGGACAGCCTCTTTTCGTTTTATTAAAAGCATATTTCTTATAAACGCTCTTACTTATCCAGCAGCTTTTCCAGCCTGCTCATCATTTCATCCTTTTCCTTTAGCATGCGTTCATACAACGCAATTTTTTCTTCGTGAAGGGAAATTAACTTTTCTATTGGATGAAAGTTTATTGTACCATAGTTAAAAGAGTTACTAAAAGCATGCTCTCCAAAGGTATTAGCAATAACATTCACAGCCTGCTCCTCATCAAAATTTTGAAAAGCTTCTACAGGAATTTTCAGCACTTCGGATATTTTTTCGAGCAACTGGTTTTCAATGGTTTCTTTTTGTTCAAGTAAAGAGATCTTCTTTTGGTTCCAGTCTTCACCTAAATCAAGAGCCAATGCTTCCTGCTTTATTCCAAGCATTTCTCTGAAACGTTTTACATTTCTTCCCTGATGTATTTTGTAGTCCATTCTTTAATCAATTTGTGAAGATTCAAAGATAATACATTCTGTAAAGTAAAGGTTAAAAAATATCCGGTAAAATATCCTGTTATACCTGTAAAAGTGCCGGGAGCTGGTGTATCAAATGTCTTCAACAGGTTCGGAAGTGCTTTTGGCCACTATAGAAAGTGTCTGCAGCTGCTCATTAATTGGTTATAGCCATTTCGTAAACTGCCTGAAGCCATTTAAGAAATGCCTTCACACACTTTGGTAAGTATCTCCGGGCACTTTATCAAATAGGTATAACTATTTTACAACCGCCTCAAACGTTTTCATAACTTCCTACAGCCTTTTACTCAAGCAGCTGGAGACCGTTATGGAACGCCCTTCAGTCCCTTATATAACCGGGTATAGCCCCTTATCCAAGGGGGTAGAAGGAGTTGATGAAGGGGGATCGTATCTTATGAAAGTGGCTGATGATTGTATTTTCTGATAGATTTTACATAAAACCTCCGCTGCAATGAATTGCAGCGGAGGTTTTTTATATTTTCAAACCATTTATTCTTCCTCTCTTTCTCCTAGAGATTCTTTCAGCTTGATGAGTTCAGCTTTTACAAACTCCAGGCGGTCGATCAGGGTGATGGTTTCTGAAATTTTACTGTTGGTGGTCAGAGCGATGCGGGCACCGTCCAGCGTGTATCCTTTTTCTTTTACCAGATGGTAGATCATCTGAAGATTTTTGATGTCTTCAGGAGTGAAATACCGGTTTCCTTTTCTGTTTTTTTTAGGCTTGATAATAGGGAATTCCTGTTCCCAGTAACGTATTAATGAAGTGTTTACATCGAATGCTTTCGCAACTTCTCCTATAGAATAATACAGTTTATCAGGTAAATTTATTTTCATTTTACAACTCCTAAACTTCAAAGATAAAAATTTTTTAAAGTTTAATCCAAAATATATTGTAAAAAGTGCGGTCATACTTTGTTTCAAAGGTATTTATGGGGTTAAATTTATCATTCAGAAACAATGTTTGTTGTCGCAGATATAAAGGATCATGATAAACTGGTTCTTTTTTGTCTAAATTTGTGAATGCTTACGATATATACATATAAATGAATCCAATCTCCGTCCTTCATATTGACCTTTTTCAGGCGGGTAAAAATACTTCAGATTTTTATTTTAACACAATGAAGAATCATTTGGTGGTGGGACATCGTCATATAGAAAAGCCTCACAGACATGATTTCTATGCTGCGGTTCTTTTTACCAAAGGAACAGGGGGGCATGAAATAGATTTTCAAAGGTATGAAGTTTCGGAAGGCAGCCTTTTCTTTCTGTCGCCGGGACAGATTCACAGCTGGGAGCTTTCGGAGGATATTGATGGGTATATTTTCTTTTGTTCCCAGGAGTTTTATGAAATGCATTATGTAAATCAGAAACTCAGAAATTTTCCCTTTTTCGGGTCTGTATCTTTTCCGAGAAAACTGCAGTTGGATGCTGGTGAGCTTAAGAAAAATATTAGCTTATTTCAGGAATTGGGGGAAGAACATCAGACTAAAAGTATCATGAAAGAAGGTCTGATTTTATCATTGATGTCTCAGATTTTCATCAATGCTGCCAGGTTGTTTTCAAGGGACTTTGATACAATGGATTCTGCTGCAGGACTTTCTTATTTTAAACATTATCAGGATTTTGAAAATCTGATTGAACAAAACTTCACAAAACATAAATCCATTACCTATTATGCTTCTTTATTAGGTATCTCATCCAAACATCTGAACAGGATTGTGCAAACTGTTGTTCAGAAAACGGCTACTGATATAATTACAGAAAGAGTAGTACTGGAAGCCAAAAGAATGCTCATGTATCTGGATGAAAGCCTCGTAGAAATTGCTTTCCGTTTAGGATATGAAGAATATTCCTACTTTGTAAGAGTATTCCGGAAAAGTTCCGGAATGACTCCTACGCAGTTTATGAGGAAATATAAGGCTTAATGAGTGTAAAATTTAAAGTGTAAGGTTTAAAGTTTGGGAGAGAGACTGTTGAAAACCACCCCGTCAAAAATTCTTTGAATTTTCGCCACCCCTCCAGCGGAGGGGAATTAGGGAAATATCAACTACCTTTTCTAATCCCTGCAACCTATCATCTATCATCTGCAGCCTAAAGAGCCAACTTAAACGGTCCTTCAAAAGTAGTTTCAAACGAATCTACCAACTGTCCTTTTTCATCAAATACTCCGATGACCATGTTTTGTTTTGAGAATTTAATTTCGTCTTCAGGAAAGGAAATGTTGATGTTTCCTTTCAGGATCTGATCCCCTTTCAATATGATTTTTTCAGAACCGAAGTAGGTTATTTCTGCATTCGTGGGCGTGATCACTTTAATGGTAAGGGTCTTTTTCTCGTTGGATTTATTCAGAAGGGTATAAATAAAAGTGTTGGTGATTTTACCGTTTTTAACAAAGAATGTAGAACCTGCCGGTTTGATGAATTTGGCTTCCATAGAACCACGGTCGTACATTAAAAATCCCAGGAATCCAATTAACAACGCAAGGATAACAGTTGTTGCTTTCATTCTTGGCGTAAAGCGGAATTTATCCTGGTTTTCAATCTCAGCTTCTGTGGCATAACGTACCAGCCCTTTAGGTAAACCAACTTTCTCCATGATTTCATCACAGGCATCGATGCAGGCTGTACAGTTCACACATTCCAGCTGCTGTCCGTTTCTGATATCAATCCCTGTAGGGCATACCACAACGCATTGGTTACAGTCTATACAATCTCCTTTTCCTGCCGCTTTTCTGTCTTCGTTATTTCTCCATTTTGCGCGGCCTTCACCTCTTTTAAAATCATAATATACATTGATGGTCTGCTTGTCAATCAATACTCCTTGCAGTCTTCCGTAAGGACAAACCAGCGTACAAACCTGCTCACGAAGCCATGCGAAAACAAAATAGAACGCCAGCGTAAAGAAGATCATAACTATAAACTTCAGTGAGTTGCCTTCAGGTCCTTCCCTCATAATGCGGAAAACCTCTTCGTATCCTACAATATACATGAACATAAAGTGGGAAATAACCAATGAAATTAAAAGGAAAACAGACCATTTCGTCAATCTTTTTCGTATTTTCTCTGCATCCCATTCCTGTCTGTCCAGCTTCATCTGCTTATTTCGGTCACCTTCAATCCAGTATTCGATTTTGCGGAAAACCATTTCCATAAAAAGAGTCTGAGGACACAGCCAGCCACAGAATATTCTTCCGAAAACGACCGTAAACAACATCACAAAAATGACAGAAGTTACAGCGCCTAAAGCCAGGATAAAAAAATCCTGCAGATAAAAGGGCTGTCCAAGGATAAAAAACTTTCTGTCGATCACGTTAATGAGAAGAAAAGGATTATTATTGATCTTTACAAAAGGCAGCCCAAAGAAAATAGCAAGAAGAAGATAGCTGGTGTAATTCCTGTAGTTGGTATACTTTCCTTTTGGTTTTCTTGGGAAAATCCATTTTCTTTTCCCGGTTTCATCCATGGTTCCCACGGAATTTCTGAAATCTTCATTTTCAATTTCCAAAGACTTGATATTGTTGGACTCTGCGCTCATTGTTTATGCTATAAAGTATTTTGGTACAATTTTCATCCTGACCGGTCTTATTTTCAGATTGATGTTTCTATGAAAAAATGATCGATTCTGGTATTGCAAAGCTCCGGATTATATCTTTTTATTACTAATATGATCTACTTCCAAAATAGGATAATTAGGACATTTTGTCTCTGTTGTTTTTATTGTATCAATATGGGAAAATATTTTGATGCTTTTATTCCATATCGTAAATTGCAGCATTAAAAATGAAGTATGAAGAATATCTTTAAAATAAGTATGATTGGTTTGGTTTTCGCATTGGTAAACTGTCAATCAGTAAATTATAGTAAAATGTTTTATGAAGGAGTACAACCGGAAAGGGTTTCCGACAAGTTCAGTTTCACAGAAGGACCATCAGCAGATAAAGAAGGGAATGTTTACTTCACCGATCAGCCTAACGATAAAATTTATTATTGGGATTGGAAAAGCAATAAGGTGATAGAGTTTTTAAATAAAACAGGAAGGGCCAACGGAACTCACTTTGATAAAGATGGGTATTTGATTACCTGTTCAGACGATCAGGGAGAGATCTGGAAGATATCCAAAGATAAAAAAGTAGAAATTCTGCTAAAAGGTTTTGAAGGGAAAAGACTGAACGGTCCCAATGATGTATGGAATGATGAATTTGGAGGAATGTATTTTACAGACCCTTTGTATGAAAGAGACTACTGGATAGGCTTTAAACAGGAAATCCAGCATAAAAGCCTTTATTACAGGGATAGGACAGGAAAAGTCACCAAACTGGATACATTCACACAGCCCAATGGAATTGTAGGAAGTGAGAAATTAAAGAAATTATATATTTCTGATATTGACGCCGGGCAAACCTATGTATATGATATACTGGGAGAAGGAAAATTGTCTGAGAAAAAACTGTTCTGCAAAATGGGTTCAGACGGAATGGAGCTGGATAAGCATGGAAATCTTTATCTGACAGGAGACGGTGTACATGTTTTCAGCCGTTTGGGAAAGAAAATCTATCATATTTCTATCCCTGAGAAATGGACATCCAACGTGGCTTTTGGAGGAAAAAACAATGATATTCTGTTCATTACTGCCTCAAAATCTGTATATACTTTCCCTACAAGGGTGAGGGGGATTAAATAGTTTTATGCCATAGCGACGAAGCAACCTCTTTTTATTACAGATGAGATTGCTTCACTTCGTTCGCAATGACAATTTAGGGGAAAGTCTAATAAGCAATCTCCATTTTCACTTTCTTACCTTTCAGTTTTTCATTCTGAAGTTTTCTTAAAAGAGCATTTACTTTATTTCTGGCAACGGCAACATAGGATGTGGTGTCCTTTACTTCAATAATTCCTACATCTTGTTTCTGAAGCTCTCCCTTCTTTAGCAAATATCCTACAATGTCTACTTTATTCACTTTATCTTTTTTTCCTGCACTGATGTAAACAGTCTGGAAAGGTGTTTTTTGCGGAACTCTGGTAAATCCGGCAACACTTTCTTCAGGAGTATCATTTTTAATGAACGGAAAATTTTCCTCTTCAGTCATGATCAGGTAAACAAAACCTTTGGCGTTCATTCTTGCGGTACGCCCGTTTCTGTGGATGAAGGCATCTTCTTTTGGAGGAAGCTGGTAATGAACAATAGATTCTACCTCAGGAATATCAAGTCCGCGGGCCGCGAGATCTGTAGTAATAAGGATTCTCGCAGAATCATTACGGAATTTCAGCAATGCACGCTCTCTTTCATCCTGTTCCATCCCGCCATGGAAAGTTTCTCTGTCGATTCCCATCTGGTGAAGAAGTTCAGAAATACGGTCTACAGCATCACGGTGGTTGCAGAAGATCAAAGTTCTTTTATTTCCGATTTTACAAACCAGATTGAAAAGCGTATCCAGTTTCTCCTCAGGAATAGTCATCACTTTTCTCAGCTGCAGGTCTGGTTTTATATCATTTTCTTTAAGGAAGCTGATTACTTTTTCATCTTTTAAGCCTGTAAAAGCCGGAATTTCATCCATAGCTGTGGCAGATGTTAAAATTCTTTGAGAAAGTCCCTTTAGAGAATTGGAAATGAATTCCATATCATCATGAAAACCCAGTTCCAGAGCTTTGTCGAATTCATCAAGAACCAGCGTTTTAATCGTTTTCGGATCAAAATTGTTATTTCTTAAGTGGTAAACAACTCTTCCCGGAGTTCCAATCAATACAGCAGGAGCTTCAATCAGATTATTAACCTCAATTTTTTTGTCATGCCCTCCATAGCAGACAGAAACTTTAAAATCTGTCCCCATGGATTTAAAAACCTGCTCAATCTGTAAGGCAAGTTCCCGGGCCGGAACCAATATCAATGCCTGAACACCCTGAACATTTTTTTTCAGATTCCTGAGAACAGGAAATAAAAAGGCTAGCGTTTTTCCGGATCCCGTAGGAGAGAGTAAAACAATGTCTGTATTGTTTTCAGAGGCTTTATAAGTAGATTTCTGCATTTGATTCATATCCTGAATCTGCAGTTTTTGATAGATCGGCTGTAATTCCATGCTGCAAAGGTAGTGAATTTTGGAGTTTGAGGGTTTAGAGTGGAAGAGTTTGAGGGTTTGAGAGTTTGAGGGGATAGGATAGTGTGGGCCTACTTTAATTCTGTATTACTGTCATTCTGAATGAAGCGAAGCGAAATGAAGAATCTCATTTTGTCTTCTACTTATTATGGATACTTCAGGAACTGCTTTCGTAAACTTTCAGTGTATGCTCAGTGTGACAGCGGATATTGCCTCATTCTGAATTTAAGACAGTTAGTATTAGAATGTCATGCTGAGACCAGCCGAAGCGTTCTTTTAATCAAGATGTTGATTTTTAAATATATAAGTTAGATGTCAGCGTGCTGGAATCTATTGTTTATTTTAAATAAAATTCATATCTTTGCACCCACTTTTGTGGCGAAAAGGTTTGAAGGGTAAATTACTTACAATTAATTACTTCCGTATTTTTTAATCTGCATTTATTCAAACCGTTAAAAAAGAAGGAATACAAATTTTATTAGAAAATGTCAAAAGAGACAAATTCAGCAGAGGTTTTATTAAACCAAAACGTAGCACCAGAACAATTTGATTGGGATTCATTCGAATCAGGTCTTGATGCAGATGCGAGAAAAGAAAAAAGCGATTTAGAAGAAATCTACAACGGATCATTAAACAACCTGGACGATAATGACGTTTTAGTTGGTAAAGTTGTAAGATTAACTGATAAAGAAGCTATCGTAGACATCAACTTCAAATCTGAAGGTGTTATCTCTCTTAATGAATTCCGTTACAACCAAGGCCTTAAAGTAGGTGACGAGGTAGAAGTAATGGTTGACAAGAGAGAAGACAAAACCGGACAATTACAGTTATCTCACAGAAAAGCTAGAACGCTTAAAGCTTGGGATAAAGTAAACGAGCTTCACGAAACTGGAGAAATCGTTAACGGTTTTGTTAAATCAAGAACTAAAGGTGGTATGATCGTTGACGTTCACGGAATCGAAGCATTCTTACCTGGTTCTCAAATTGACGTTAAGCCAATTAAAGATTACGATCAGTTCGTAGGAAAAACTATGGAGTTCAAAGTTGTGAAAATCAACCCTGAGTTCAAAAACGTAGTAGTTTCTCACAAAGCATTGATCGAAGCAGATATCGAAGGTCAGAAAAAAGAAATCATCGCTCAGCTTGAAAAAGGTCAGGTTCTTGAAGGAACTGTTAAGAACATTACTTCTTACGGTGTATTCATTGACTTAGGAGGTGTAGATGGATTGATCCACATTACAGACCTTTCTTGGTCTAGAGTGAACCACCCATCTGAAATCCTAGAAGACGGACAAACTGTAAAAGTGGTTATCCTTGATTTCGATGATGAGAAAACAAGAATCCAGTTAGGTATGAAGCAATTAGAAGCTCATCCTTGGGATGCTCTTTCTGCTGACATGAAAGTAGGAGACAAAGTAAAAGGAAAAGTAGTAGTTCTTGCTGACTATGGTGCATTCGTAGAAATTGCTCCAGGTGTTGAAGGATTAATCCACGTTTCTGAAATGTCTTGGTCTACTCACTTAAGATCTGCCGGAGATTTCGTAAAAGTAGGTGATGAAGTAGAAGCTGAAGTATTAACTTTAGATAGAGAAGAAAGAAAAATTTCTCTTGGTATCAAGCAATTGTCTAAAGATCCATGGGAAAACATCGAAGCTAAGTATCCTGTAGGATCTCAGCATGTAGGAACTGTAAGAAACTTCACTAACTTTGGTGTATTCGTAGAGTTAGAAGAAGGTATCGACGGATTAATCTACATCTCTGATCTTTCTTGGACTAAGAAAATCAAGCACCCATCTGAGTTCTGCGCAGTAGGTGATAAATTAGACGTTGTAGTTCTTGAATTAGATATCCAGGCTAGAAGATTATCTCTAGGTCACAAGCAATTGACTGAAAACCCATGGGATAAATTCGAAACCAAATATGCTGAAGGAACTATCCACGCTGGTAAAGCCGTAGAAGTTCACGATAAAGGAGCTTCTGTTCAATTCGAAGATGCTGAGGTTGAAGCATTCTGCCCTTCAAGATTATTAGAGAAAGAAGATGGATCTAAAATCAAAAAAGGTGAAGATGCTCAATTCAAAGTAATCGAATTCAACAAAGAATTCAAGAGAGTAGTAGTATCTCACACAGGTATCTTCAGAGACGAAGAAAAGAAAAACGTTAAAGAATCTTCTTCTAGAAACGTAAGTTCTTCTTCTAACAACGAAGAAAGATCTACTCTTGGAGACATCGATGCATTAGCAGAGTTGAAAAGAAAAATGGAAGAAGGTAAATAATCTTTGAACCATTGATAAATAAGGAGCCGCTCAAATGAGTGGCTTTTTTTATGCGCATAGGGCAGGAGTGTAAAATGTAATATGACCTTCAAAAACAAAAACTATAGGGTAAAATAGAAAAAACTGATTTCTGTTGGTGTCGAAAATTTATATTCATTAAAATGACTTATGAATAGAAAATGTTTGTATTAAAAAAATAAATAATATGGCAAACATAAGGTGCTAGGCATAAATATAATTCAAAGTTCTCGATATTGAGAAATATGTAAATTGATTTTATAGTTATTTTTTTTATTTTTATGTGTTTATGGTTTAATTTTTACTATGAAAATTATTAAAGTTATGTGAATTATTTGTAGATTAGCGGCTTTAATAATGGATATGAAAAATAAATCTCTACCTATTTTATTTGCGGTATTTTCTGCATTTCCGGCAATATTGTTCGGGCAGGATAATGAAAAACTGATTAAAGATTATATTTCTCAAAATAAGATAAGGGAATATAAAAAATCTGATCTGAATAATATTATTGTTGATAATGTAGATCCTTCAAAATCATTGAATGGTAATGTTGTTAAATTTTTACAGACTTATAACGGTTTGCCGGTATACAGTTCTGTAGGAACAGCATTGATTCAGGACAATAAAATTGTTTACTACACAGATAATTTTGTAAAAGATTATACTGCATCTACATCAGGTACAGCTGCTATCAGTAAAAGTACAGCACTTCAAAAGATTGCTGAAGATCTGAAGAATCCTGATATTGCGAATTTCACTATTCTTGAGTATCTTGAAAAGACTCAGAAAAAAGCTACTTCAGCGAATCAAAGACTGGTATATGCAACTGATGAGAACGGAAACCTGCGTTTGGCATATGAATATACCTTAATGGAGCCAAAATCGCCTAATTACTGGAATATTGTAGTAGATGCCAATAATGGAAATATCCTGTTGAAAAATAATCTTACATTATCTTGTAATTTTCATCACGATGCTTATTCATCCGATGCAGAATATACCCACGCCGATCATTTTGAAAATACCTTGGCGGGGCCTCAGAATAATATAGCTCAGAATAATAATATTCCGTTGCTTTTACCTGATAATGCTTCATATAATGTGTTTCCATTGCCTATTGAGGCACCCACTTTTGGTTCAAGATCAATTATTAACAACCCTTGGATACTGAGTGCTTCTCCTGAAGGATGGCATTCTGACGGAACCAATCATTACACTATTACAAGAGGAAATAATGTTTTTGCCTATGAAGATTCGGCTGGAACAGCTTTAACAGCACCTGATTATCTTACAGGAACTCCGGCAGACGGAGGGGCAACAAGAAATTTTGATTTCCCTTTTAACATCAATGAAACTCCGTTAAACAACAGGAACGCTGCCATTACAAATTTATTTTATCTGAATAACAGAATTCATGACATTTTCTATAAATTTGGATTTACAGAATCTGCCAGAAATTTCCAGCAGAACAATTTTGGTAACGGACCTGTTGGAGGAGATGATGATTCTGTATATGCAGAGGCGCAGGATGGAAGCGGATTAAATAATGCGAACTTCTCTTCAGGGCAGGATGGTTATAATGGAAGAATGCAGATGTATCTTTGGTCTCCGGTTGGAAGAGTCTTTTTCTATAATGCACCAAGTGCGGCTGTAACTCGTACACCGGGAGCCGGAACTGCACAGTTCGGTAATCCATTACCTATGAACGGATTAACAGGAGATGTAGCACTTTCATCAATTTTAGATGGATGTACGGCTTTACCTGCAAGTTCATTGACTAATAAAATAGGACTGGTTGAAAGAGGAACATGTTCCTTTGCTATTAAAGTAAAAAATCTTCAGGATGCAGGAGCTAAAGCGGCTATTGTATATAATAACGTTGCAAATGGTGCTACTATAGGAAATATGGCCGGTAATGATCCGACAATTACGATTCCTTCGGTACTTATTAACAATGCAGAAGGAGAATATATCAAAACTCAGCTTGCGGCAAGTACCACAGTAAATGTTACCTTAAAAGGAAATATGACTCCTGACGGAAGCTTTGATAACGGAATCGTAACCCATGAATATGGTCACGGAATATCCAACAGAATGACAGGTACCGGATACAACTGTCTGAATTCAGGAGTAAGTAAAGAGCAGATGGGAGAAGGATGGTCTGACTTCTTTGCTTTAATGCTGACTAACAAAGCTGGAGACGATGCAACAGTAGCGAGAGGTACTGGTACTTATGCAATAGGACAGCCTATTACAGGTGGCGGTATCAGACCTGCAAAATATTCTACAAATTTAACGGTTAACGGATTTACATACGGAAATACCAACGGAATGGAATACAATAACGGATCAGCAATTGTTCCGGATGTACACTCAATTGGTTTTGTCTGGGCAACAATGTTATGGGATCTTCACTGGAAATATGTTGAAAAATATGGTTATGCTTCAGATGTATTATCAGCGACACCAAACGGAAGCACAAAAGTATTACAGTTAGTAACAGATGCTCTTAAACTTCAGGGCTGTAATCCTAGCTTTATTGATGGAAGAAATGCAATATTGGCAGCTGAGATGGCAACTACTCAGGGACAGGATAAATGTATGATCTGGGGAGTTTTTGCAAGAAGAGGTTTAGGAGTGAATGCATCAGCAGGCGCTAAAAATAATATCAATGATCAGGTTCAGGACTTTAACGTTCCGGAAGCATGTTTATTGGCTACCAATGATGTAAAGGCAGATAAGAACAATAATATTTCTATCTATCCAAACCCGGCTAAAGATGAGTTCTATATCAAATTCCCAAGCAATACTTTAGGGAAAGTAAGCGTAGAACTGTATGATATGTCTGGAAAGCTGGTTTCTTCTGAAGATAAAATTTCACCGGATGCTAAGAAAGCAATTTCTACAAGTAATCTTGTCAACGGAACTTATATGGTTAAAATCAAAGGACTTGGTTTTGAAGCTTCTTCAAAAGTAATGGTTAAAAAATAATTTACTTTTATAATTAATCTCAAAATCGCCACAAGCAAGCTTGTGGCGATTTTATTTATCTATCACCATAACACTTCAGATAGGTTTAATTTATATGTTGTACCTTTGCAGGCTGTTAAAAAATTATGAAGAAGAAAAATATACTAAAAGGTGTTTTATTTGTAGGAATTGGAGCTAGTATATACGGTATGTTGGCCACTTTTGTAAAAATGGCTTATCACGATGGTTTTACAACCTCAGAAGTAACTACTTCCCAATTCGTATTAGGTTTGACAGGACTTTTGATCCTCAACTTTATTCAGACCCTAACCTCAAAGCAGAAATTATCGCTGCCAAGTTCTAAAGAAGTAAGATTGCTCTTGCTTGCAGGAACTTCCTTGGGGGGAACAAGTTTATTCTACTATATTGCGGTACAATATATCAATGTTTCTATTGCTATTGTATTACTGATGCAGTCGGTATGGTTCAGTGTAGTGGTAGAAAGTATCCTTACTAAAAAATTACCCAACGCAAGAAAAGTGGTTTCTGTGGTTATCGTTTTGTTGGGAACAGTTCTGGCAACCAATCTTATTAATATGGAAATAGAACTAGACTGGCACGGAGTATTCTGGGGGCTTATGGCAGCCGCTTCATATACTTTGACGATGTTCACCTCTAATACGCTGGCTACTCATCTTCCGGTTTTCAGGAAGAGTATTATTATGCTGGCAGGAGGCTCAGTAGTGGTATTTGCATTTTTATTCTTTGCTCAGATAGGACCCATGTATTTTGATGGTTTAAAATCCTTATACCTGAATTTTACAGATAATACAGAACATATTCATCCCTTTAATTATTCAATATTCCTTACATATGGCTTTGTATTAGCCCTTTTTGGAACGATTATTCCACCCATCTTATTCAATGTTGGGTTTCCCAATGCAGGATTGGGACTTGGAAGTATTGTTTCATCACTGGAACTTCCGGTTTCCGTTACCATGGCTTTTGTTTTGCTGGGAGAGAAAGTATTTTTCATCCAGTGGGTAGGAATTGTCCTGATTCTTTTTGCAATTGTTTTGATGAATTTACCTTCAAAAAAAGAAAAAGATGTTTCAATGGCATAATTATATAAAAAATATTTAACTAAAAATAACAATTGAAACCGCTCCAAAAGGAACGGTTTTTTTAATTTTAATCCCTAAAATAAAGTCTCATGAAACATATCAGAAATATAATGACCGCATTTGCTTTGTCGGTCTCTGGTTTTATATTTTCACAGATAAAGCCTCTGGATGCAATGCTTTCTGATTATCAATATCCTTATGAAGTACATTTTCTTAGTTTCAGGTCTCAGGGTGAAAATTTGAAAATGGCCTATATGGATATACAGCCACAAAAATCCAATGGAAGAACTATTATGCTTCTCCACGGCAAAAACTTTAACGGAGCTTATTGGGAAAGAACGGCTAAAGATCTTTCTGCTAAAGGATTCCGAGTAGTGATTCCTGATCAGATAGGATTTGGAAAATCCTCAAAACCTCATGCGTACCAGTTTTCATTTTCGCAGCTGGCAGAAAATACAAAAGCAGTTCTGGATGAACTGAAAATAGATAAAGCCATAGTACTGGGACATTCAATGGGAGGAATGATAGCGACCAGATTTACATTGTTATACCCTGAAAAAGTACAGAAACTGATTCTGGAAAACCCGATCGGATTGGAAGACTATAAGACTTTTGCAGCCTACCAGACCATAGATCAGGCCTATCAGTCTGAACTTAAAAATACAGCGGAAACCTATAAAAATTATCAGCTGAAATTCTATTACGACAACAAATGGAAGGAAGAATACCAACCCTGGCTTGACTTAATTGCAGGATGGACACTTCATAAAGAGTATCCTCAGGTAGCCTGGGACGCAGCACTTACTTCGGATATGATTTACAATCAGCCGGTATGTTATGAATTTAAAAATATTAAAGTTCCCACATTGCTTATTATTGGAACAAGAGACAGGACAGCAATAGGAAAGGACCGGGCACCTAAAGAACTTCAGCCGAAAATGGGTCAATATCAGGAATTGGGAAAGAAAACCCAACGTGAAATTGCAGGTTCAAAGCTGGTAGAGATTGATAATGTAGGTCATCTTCCTCATATAGAAGTATACCCGAAATTTTTTGAAGCACTGTACAATTTTATACAGTAAAAGAATAAAAATATTTGAAACATTAAGTTTAATAAAAAATAGTTAAACTTAATGTTTCTTATTTTCAAGGAAGAATAAAGTACAAACTCCAATTCCTGAAAACAGTACACAGGAAATTCCCAGATTCTGTATAAATCCAATACTTACCAATCCTAAGCCTATCAGAACATAATAAATTAATCCTAATAAAGCACCGGCACTCCCTGTTTCGTTCTTATAATGAATCAATGCAGTACTTAAAATATTGGGAATCGCAATGCTGAATGCCATCACAATGAAGAAATAGGGAATAATAAAATAAATTCCTGTACCTGCCAGAATCCAGATAAAAACAGAAGCAGCTAATGTGGAAAATGTACTCATTTTAATTAAATATTCAGGATGTATATTCTTCAGTAACAGAAATCTGTTAAGCTTTGCTCCTGCAAAGGTGCCGCAAGCCAGTATTATACTGCTGTATCCAAAAACATAAGAGGAATAATGATTTTCTTTAAAGATAAATGGAGCGAGTGAATAGTATGAAAATAACAGAACATTAAAGCTCATGATCAGCAGGCAGCACCTGATAATTTCCTGGTCCCGAAACATTCGCATAAGTAAGCTCACCAAAACCTTCAGGTTAATTTCCTTTGTGAAATGATGAGTTTCTGAAATTTTTTTTCTGGAAAGTATTAAAAAAATTATACTTATGATAAACAATGTAATAAATACACCTTGATGTCCGCCGGAGGAAGCCAGTATTGAACCTGTAATCATTCCTATTACTGGACTTATGGATAACCCGATTCCGATCCAGGAAAATACTTTACTGAGATTATCTTTGTCAAAAGTGTCTCTTAAAATGGTCTGCGTCACAATGGAACCTACAGAAATTCCAAATGCAGAAATAATTCTCGCTCCAAGAAGGATTATAAAATCAGGAGCAAAAACAGCAGTCAAAGTTCCGATTCCATAGGTGATGAGGCCGTATTCCAATGATTTTTTCCTTCCGATCCTGTCACATTGCACTCCCCAGAATGCCACACCCAGTGCAAATGCTATAAAATATAAACTGATTGTTAAGGTAACTGCTTCTTCATGTACTCGAAACTGTTCCTGTACCATGGGCAAAACAGGGCTGTAGATGGTTTCCACAAACTGCGGAAGCATCACAAGAACCGTCAGCAGCCAGATAGGATTTGTCTTTTTCATTTTTTTTTCTGCAAAGTTTCCAAAAAATACTGTATATTTATAATGATATAAAAACAAAAAATATCAGAAATAGGACATGGCTGTGCTGAAACAAAATCAATACTTTGATGCAGATTCAATACCGGAAAAAGTAATTGGAATAGCTTCTGACATGGTGATGCATGATTCTGGTTTTCATTTCCATACAACAAAAGCCCAATTGTTATATGCGCCATCCGGCTGTATGACGGTTACAACTTCTGACAGACAGCTGGTTCTTCCTCCGTTCAGGATGCTTTGGATTCCTGCCCGTGAAGTTCATCGAGTGAATTTCAGAAATATTGTGGCCTACAGATCCATTTATTTTGATGAAGATTATTCCAAAAAGTATATAAAACCGGATCTGAAAGTTCTTCATGTCAATACCTTGTTAAAAGAAATTATAGAAAGGATTTGTTGTTGGGAATGGTCAGCTCTCAAAAATGATCAAACCAATCTTTTAAAAGTATTCTGGGATGAAATGCAAAGGGCTCCGGAAGAAAAACTGACACTTACAATGCCACAGGACAGACGTTTTAAAAAAACAGTTGAAGAATGGACACAACGTTATTCCATGCCTCCAATGCTGAAAGATCTTGCAGCAAAAACCGGAGCAGTGGATAAAACAATCAGTCGTATTTTTAAAAAAGAAACCGGACTATCTTACCAGGATTGGAGACAGCAATGGAGGTTGCAAAGGTCTATTGAGCTTTTGGTGGAAGGAAATTCAATAGGAGAGGTGTCGCATATCCTGGACTTTTCATCAGACAGTGCTTTTATTGAGTTTTTCAAAAAACAGACAGGCTCAACACCTTTGCAGTATCTTATGAAGAATGAATAGTCTTTGTGCAGCTTATAAAAAGTACGATTGTGAACCGTGTCAAGGTTTACAACCTTGACACGGTTGGTGTCATACAATATTTCTTGTCCTATGAAAAGTATGATTCATAGTAAATTTCATAAAATTGTACTACCAATACAATAATTTTATGAAAACGATTAATACAAATAGTGTTGAGAATTACATGCATATACTTGAGGTCAACACTACTGCAGATAAAGTATATTATGCTTTGACTTATGAAATTCCTCTTTGGTGGACTGAATTGTTTGAAGGTTCCTCTTCCAAGGTTGGAAATCTTTTCACTATAAGATTTGGAGATCAGATTCACAAAACAATGCGGGTAGAGGAATTAACTCACAATACAAAAATTGTGTGGCTGGTTGAAGACTCATTAATTGCTCTTCCCGAATTAAACAACCAGACAGAATGGATCGGGACAACAATTGTCTGGGAAATAAAGGAAAAGAAAGAAATTATTCAGATAAAACTTACTCATATCGGCCTGAATCCGGATATTGAGTGTTATGAGATCTGCTCGGGTGGCTGGCTGCAATTTCTTGGCAGTCTGAAAAAGTTTCTGGAAACCGGAAAAGGAACTCCCTATAAAAAGTAAAAAAATATTGAAAAAAAAAGAGACTGTTTATAAGTAAACAGCCTCTTTTTGTATGTATTGTTGTCTGAATTATTTCTTCTTGTAAGCAGCGTCTTTGATTCTTGCTTTCTTACCTCTAAGGTCTCTGAAGTAGTAAATTCTAGCTCTTCTAACTCTACCTCTTCTATCAACTTCGATTTTTTGAAGTGCAGGCATGTTAATAGGGAATACTCTTTCTACACCTACATCACCACTCATTTTTCTGATAGTGAAAGTTTTTGTAGAACCAGTACCTCTTAATTGGATAACTGTTCCTTTGAAGAACTGAGTTCTGGTTTTTTGTCCTTCCTTAATTTCGTAATACACAGTAATTGTATCACCTGCTTTGAATTCAGGGAATTCTTTTTTCGCAATGTACTTGTCTTGTACGTACTTTAATAAATCCATTATTAATAAAATAAAATGTTAAAGCTAAGCAACTTACACGTTCTTCGTCAGAGGTTGAATAACAGGTTGCAAATGTACAAAATAGTTTTTGAATATTCCAAATATTTAATGTACTAAAAACTATAATTTTTTCATTCCGGTTTCGCTAAAAAATTAACGGTTTCTTTAAAGTACCATCAGACAGAGTTTATATGGGAATTCTACTTTTGCCCGAAGTAAAAAATCCAGATAACAGTTTTTTAAATTCCTGATTCACAACTTAAAACTATATGTTATTTTAAAATTAAAGCTATTATGAAACATTATTTTTTCTTTTTTTGTTTCGCGGTCCAGATGGCTTTCGGGCAGGCTTTGTATCCTTATTTACAAAACCCGACTCCGAATTCTATGATCGTCAATTGGAAAACAGCTTCCAATAATGAAACAACCTTAATCTACGGAGATTCTCCGGCAAATCTGAACGTGACAGTAACCGGAACTACCAATATCTTCTCGGATACCGGATACAACAACAATTATTATTATCACACCGCAAAGATTACCAACCTTCAGCCGAATACCAAATATTATTATAAGATCAAAACCGGAACCAGTGAGTCGGCCGTTTATAATTTCAGAACACTTCCTTTACCAGGACAGGCTGTAACTGCCAATGGAAAGATCCGTTTCCTTATTATGGGAGACAACCAGATCAAAGCAGAACCGAGGTATGATACACTTACTTTGAATGCCTATAAAAAACTAAAGGAAAAATTCGGGGCTACATCAGATCCTTCCGATAATATTGCGCTTACTTTTATGGTAGGTGACCAGGTAGACGTAGGTACATTGGACCACTATGAAAATGTTCACTTTAAAAAGAATATCAAATTATCACCTTATCTGCCTATTCAGACAACGGTAGGAAACCATGAAACCTACGGAACGATGGGAATGAATTCTTACTATGCCCATTTTTATATTGATGAAATCAGTTATAAAGGGATAAGTTCTGGAAATGAGAATTATTATGCCCAGCAGGCAGGAAATGTATTGTTTGTAAGTTTAAGTTCCGAACATACCGGATCAGCACAGCAGACATGGCTTCAGCAGATCTTAACGGCAGCCAACAATGATTCTACAGTAGACTGGATTATTTCTTTGAGCCACAGACCATATCAGGCTGAGCAGTATGTAGGCGATATTTCTACCTGGGTAAGAGAAAATGCTGTACCGCTTCTGGTAACTTCTGACAAATATCTAATGCATGTAGGAGCACATCACCATCTGTATCACAGAGGACAGCTTAAAAATACACCAAATTATCAGATTATTTCCGGAGGAACAGCCTGGGATCAATATTGGGGAATGTCTAATGAACAGGATTTTGATGATGTTCAGAAAACTTTGACAGACTGGACCTATCAGATAGTGGAAGTAGATGTCCCAACCGGAAAAGTAGATGTTGAATGTTATTCAATAGGCGGAGTTTACAACAAGAAAAACAATGTATTGGTAGATTCTTTTCACAGGTATAAAAATCAGCCTAAACCGGCAAAACCCTCCATTACAAATACATTCTCAGGTCCAATTACATTACCTTTAACATTGAATGGAAGTACGTTTTCATCTTCTAACGGAGAACTTTTAAATACAACACAGTTCCAGATCAGTAAAGCCTCAAATTTTTCTGTGATTGAGAAAGAATTTTACCGCGATTTTGAAAACTGGTTCGGAAAAGACGGAAACGGAACTCCGGATAAAACCAAAAACCTGAATGATGGAGTAGACATCACAAAAGCAACACTGGCTGCGAATTCTATTCCCAACGGAATCTATTACGTAAAAACACGTTACAGAGACAGAAACCTGGAATGGAGTGACTGGAGTGATGTGAAGCAGTTCGAAATTACAGGAAGTGTGGTTTCAAATCCTACATTTACTTTAAACAAAACAGAATATGCCCAAAATGAAGCAATCACCGCTACATTTACAGGCGGTCCGGGAAATCAGCAGGATTGGGTAGGAATCTATAAAAAGGGACAAACTCCGGCATCTGCCAATTCACAAGGTTATATTTATACAAATGGACAGACTGCGGGAACAGTAACGTTCAATAATGGTCTGGCTAATAAAGGTCAGTATTTTGCAGGATTCTTTGCCAATGGAGGATATACGGAAATCACCCCTAGGAAAAACTTTTATGTAGGACCCAAAGTACAGTTACAGACTACCGCTGATACGTATCCCGTAGGAGGAACGGTTGTCATCAATTTTACAGATGGTCCCAATTTACAGAAAGACTGGATCGGAATTTATAAAATGGGACAGACTCCGGGAACGACTGCCTCTATCAAATGGAGTTATGTAACAACTGCAGCCGGAACATTGAATTTTACAGGACTTCCAAAAGGATATTATTATGCTCAGTATTTGTTGGAAGATGGATATAACGGAATCGGAGAGAAGGTATTCTTCAAAGTAGGAGATATTGTTACAGATCTTTGGATCAACAAATCGGTATATACTTTGGGTGAAAATATTACAGCTTCATGGACGGATTCTCCGGGAATCATCAAAGACTGGCTGGGAATCTATCCTCAAAGTGTTCAGATACCCGATGATAATTTTGTTTCTTATACCTATTTTGATGGGGTAACTCAGGGAACAAAAACCATTCAGGGAACAGCGGTACCAGCAACACCAGGAAATTACTACATGGTAATGTTTACCAATGATTCCTATACAGAAGTTTCAAACAGAGTACAGTTTCAGGTGGCTTCACCTACTTTGGGAACTGAAGAAACAAGAAGTACAGAGAAAAATGTAGTGTTGTATCCAAACCCAACCAAACCTGGGCATCCTACTTTTATTAAAAGCGATTATCCGATTGAAAAAATAGAACTGGTTTCAGCTTCAGGAGAATTATTGTACGTTTCGAGAAATATCAATAACCAACGCTTTTCTTTGGTAAATGAAAATCTTCCTGCAGGCGTTTATTATGTAAAAGTACACGGAAGAAAACTGTTTACTTTAAAGCTGATTATTCAGTAAAGGAACACTTAATACAATTGTAATAGAGAGACTATCAGAAATGATGGTCTCTTTTTTATTTGTTGTGTTTTGAATGTAGTTTCATGATTGTTAGATGTTTAAATACATGAGGGTGGTGTTTTGAAAAAAAGTAAAATTCACTACTATTTCCGTTCACCGGATATCCCGGAAAATTTATTAAATTTAGCCAACAGAAAAATCTAATATTTCATGATAGATAAAAGAGTAAAAAATGCAAAGGAGGCCATCGAAGGAATTAATGATGGAATGACACTGATGCTTGGCGGATTCGGACTTTGCGGAATTCCTGAAAACTCAATCAATGCTTTGGTAGAAAGTGATGTGAAAGATCTTACCTGTATTTCAAATAATGCAGGAGTGGATGATTTCGGATTAGGATTACTGCTTCACAAAAGACAGATCAAGAAAATGATCTCTTCATATGTAGGAGAAAATGCTGAGTTTGAAAGACAGATGCTTTCAGGGGAACTGGATGTAGAACTTACTCCGCAGGGAACTTTAGCTGAAAAATGCAGAGCTGCCCAGGCCGGAATTCCGGCATTTTACACACCGGCAGGTTACGGAACTGAAGTAGCGGAAGGTAAAGAGGTAAAAGAATTCAAAGGAAAACCTCATATTCTGGAGTATGCTTACGATGCAGACTTTTCTATCGTAAAAGCCTGGAAAGGTGATCATGCCGGAAATCTTATCTTCAAGGGATCTGCAAGAAACTTCAACCATCCAATGGCGGGTGCTGCAAAGATTACCATTGCTGAAGTAGAAGAATTGGTAGAACCGGGACAATTAGATCCAAACGAAATTCATATTCCGGGAATTATGATTCAGAGAATCTTCCAGGGAGAAAAATTTGAAAAAAGAATTGAGCAGAGAACCGTAAGAACTAAAGAATAAGCTCAAACAATAAAAATAAAAGCGCTGAATATTTCATCAGCGCTTTTTTTATGCTTGAGGAGTAAGTGTTTTTCTTTCTCCGATCTGTTGCCTCCACATGGCGTAATAAAGTCCTTTTTCGTCAATAAGACTGGCGTGAGAACCGGTTTCTACAACCTGCCCGCGTTCAAGAACATAGATTTTATCCGCATGCATAATCGTACTCAAACGGTGTGCAATAAGGACAGTGATCTGCTCCTTTTCTTTTGAAATGTCCTTAATGGTTGTGGTAATTTCTTCTTCTGTAATACTGTCCAGAGCAGAAGTAGCTTCATCAAAAATTAGCAGATGAGGTTTTCTTAAAAGAGCTCTGGCAATGGCAATTCTTTGTTTTTCACCGCCGCTCAGTTTCAGACCACCTTCACCGATAACGGTTTCAATTCCTTTTTCGGCTCTTTCCAGCAATGCGGTACAGCTTGATTTTTGAAGAGCAATTGCCAGTTCCTCCTCAGTAGCTGAAGGATTAACGAAAAGCAGGTTTTCTTTAATAGTTCCCGCAAATAGCTGGGTATCCTGCGTTACAAAACCAATCTGGTTTCTCAGTTCATCAAAATCAAATTCCTTTCCATTGATTCCATTATAAAAAATATTCCCTTCCTGGGGTCTGTACAATCCCACCAGCAATTTCACCAGGGTACTTTTTCCGGAACCGCTCGGTCCTACAAAAGCAATGGTCTCACCGTTTTTAAGGTCAAAAGAAATGTTATTTAAAGCTTTGTACTGAGCAGACTGATGCTTGAAAGAAACATGTTTGAATTCCAGTTCCTCAATAGCTCCGATTTGTTTCGGATGAATAGGTTTTTCTTCTACTTCTTTTTTCATCAAACGGTCAAAATTCTGAAGAGAAGCTTCTGCCTCACGATAAGAAATAATAATATTTCCAATTTCCTGCATAGGCCCGAAAATAAAGAAACCATAAAACATCAGAGATAAATACTGACCTGGCGTGACAATATTTTTAAAAATTAAAAATAAAAGGGTCAGAGTAATCAACTGCTGAAGAAAATTAACCATGGTTCCCTGAATAAAACTCAGAGAACGGATGCTTTTCACCTTTCTCAGTTCAAGGCCAAGAATCTTATACGTATTGTTATTTAAACGGATCACTTCCTGATTGGTTAATCCTAAACTTTTAACAATCTCAATGTTTCGTAGGCTTTCAGTAGTGCTTCCGGCTAAAGCTGTGGTTTCAGTCACAATATTTTTCTGAATCACTTTTATTCTCTTGCTCAATAAATTGGTGACAATGGCAATAAAGAAAATACCACAGATATAAACCGGCATAATAGACCAGTGTAAGCGGATCGCATACACGGAAACGAAAATAATACTTACCAGAATTCCAAAGAATATATTGATGAAATTTGTGATGAATTTGACCGTATCTTCTCTTACCTTCGTCAAAATAGATAAGGTTTCACCACTTCTCTGATCTTCAAATTCCTGATATGGCAGCGCCATAGAGTGCTTTAAACCGTCTGTAAATATTTTCGCTCCAAACTTTTGAGTGATCACACTTACTACATAATCCTGAAAGGCTTTGGCAATTCTGCTCACCATTGCTGTTCCGATAAGCAGTCCCAAAAAATAAAAAGCTCCGTGATATACAGAACTTCCGTATAAATATTCATTCAGGTTTCGGGGCAATAGCTTTTCTTTATCAAAAAAGTTGGGATGAGTAACCAGCTGATCAAGGATATTTCCTGTGATCGCCGGAGCAAATAAAGAAAAAACCTGGTTGATAGTAGCCAAAAATAAAGAGATGATTATCAGCCACTGATAGGGTTTAAGATATCTAAAAAGTATTTTCATTCTGTTAAAAAATAATGAAACAAATTTACAGATATTATTTTAACTAACAGTGTTAATTGTTGAATACAACAAACCCCTTTTGTATTCAAGTGAAAATAATTAAATTGCAGTCTAAGTTTTTATTATGCTTACAAAAGAACAAATTGCCAAAAGAATTTCAAAAGAACTGAAAGATCGTTATTATGTAAACCTGGGAATTGGGATTCCTACTTTGGTTGCCAACTATGTTCCGGAAGGTATTTCCGTAGAATTCCAGAGTGAGAATGGAGTTTTGGGGATGGGACCTTTCCCTTTCGAAGGAGAAGAAGATGCTGATATTATCAATGCCGGAAAACAGACTATTACTATTCTGGAAGGAGGTTCATTCTTTGATTCAGCCTTCAGTTTCGGGATGATCCGTAGTCAGAAAGTAGACCTTACCATTCTTGGTGCCATGGAAGTTTCAGAAAACGGAGATATTGCCAACTGGAAGATTCCCGGGAAAATGGTAAAAGGAATGGGTGGCGCTATGGACCTTGTAGCTTCTGCTGAAAATATTATCGTTGCCATGATGCACGTAAATAAAGCAGGCGAAAGCAAAATCCTTAAAAAATGTACACTTCCCTTAACTGGCGTAAACTGTGTGAAAAAAGTAGTTACTGAATTAGCTGTTCTGGATGTAACTCCGGAAGGATTCAAGCTGGTAGAAAGAGCACCGGGTGTTTCAGTAGAAGATATTATTAAAGCAACAGAAGCTGATTTGATTATCGAAGGAGAAATTCCTGAAATGCAATTTTAATCTGATACAATATAAAAGTTCCGGCCTCACAAAGTGAGGCCGGAACTTTTATATAAGTGACATCGGAACTCGCCGCGTTAAAAAACTAATTCCTGTGAACGGTAAGAAAATTCTTCTGTCCGAAGCGCGAGATCAATTCAGAACCGATTAATAAATAAAGAATTCGCGCAAGTTGAGAATTTTTAGAGAACAGGACTTATTTTTAGTGAAGAAATCCAGGTCTTGAACTTTTGTTTCTTTTGTTTGACTACGTCGAATCTTCGATTTCAAGACAAAAGAAATTAGAGTAAAAAAAGCTGTTTCATCATTGAAACAGCTTTTATATCTAAATGGTTGGTATGCAAATCTAACATCTCATTTATTTCCCATCCTGAGCACCAAATACCTTCTGCAGAATACTCGTAGTTCTCATAGCGGGTGTATTCCTGATTCCGCTTTCTTTGTCTGCCACCATTTTAAAAACTCCGTTTATGGTTTCTGTAGTAACATATTCATTAAGGTCTGTTGTTACTGCCTGTCCTGTAAAAGTATTATATTTTGAAATCAGATTTTTCCAAAGTGTATCAGCACCTACTTTACCTAAAGAAGCTTTTACTTTAGGTTGAAAGGCATTGAATAGTTGAGTCTGGGTTTTTCCCTGCAGATAGTTGGTTGCTGCATTATTACTTCCTAATAAAATGTTTTTAGCATCTGTAATAGTCATAGAAGTAATAGCGTTTGTAAAAATAGGTGCAGCTTCTGTTACGGCATCTTCAGCCGCTCTGTTTAATAATTTTATTCCTTCATCAGCAAGGCTTCCCATTCCGATTGAACGTAGAGTTGTATCAATTTTTCTTAATTTTTCAGGCATTAAAATCTTTACCGCTTCATTTTTGAAAAACCATCTGTTACGGCCAGTTTTTTTACTCCATCCGTTACACCCATGCTTAAAGCCTCTTTTAATCCTGAAGAAATCTGACCGGAAGTAAGGTTTCCAAGGTTGGAAGATGAAGGGTTGGAACCAGAAGTTGTAGTGGTAGTTTTAGCAGGAACTGCTGTGGCATTATTTTTTACCGGAACATTCAGATCTACACCGGTTTTATCTTTAACAGCAGATTTTATGATATCAAAAATTTGTGCCTGAGCTGAGAAAGAAAATAATAAAGCGGTTGCCAGAAAAATGTTTTTTTTCATCCTGTTTTTTTTATAAATTTAACCCTTTAATTTTTTTAAGGCGACTAAATTGATCAAAAAACACGCCATAATACACTGTATTGAATAGAATAATTTCTAGACAGAATGGTGAACAACTGTAAATTATTCATTTTATATGAATCTAAACAATTGAAAGTATTTAATTTGTTTTTAAAAAGGTTCAAAGAGTTTTTAAAAATAATTATCTTAGCTCAAACCTTAACCACATCCAATGATACGGACTTTTTTAGTATTTTTTGTATTGATTTCAAACGTGATTTTTGCTCAAAATAAATTAAATGTAATTCCTTACCCTCAAAAAGTTCAACTTTTACAGGGAGAATTTTTAATTCCCAAATCCTTCGTATTAAATGGGAATCTTCCGAAAGAAGAAACGGATTATTTCAAAAAAAGAATAGGCTCACAGTTAAAATTTCAATATGCCCAGAAAGGTAGTGATATTTATTTAACGAATTCTATAATTCCTCCTGCTTCGGGAGGAGAAGCTGAACAGAAGAAAGAATACTATTCGATAGAAATTTCTCCAAAACAAATTCATATTAAGTCTTATACTAAACAAGGGTATTTTCTGGCGCTACAGACATTGGCTCAGATTTTCGAACAATATAAAGAGGTAGGGAAAATTCCTGCTATGAAGATCGAGGACCAGCCTAAATTTGCCTGGAGAGGAATGCATCTGGATGTCTCCCGCCATTTTTTTACCGTGGATGAAGTAAAACAGTACATAGACTATCTGGCGATGTATAAACTGAATATTTTCCACTGGCATTTAACGGATGATCAGGGATGGAGAATTGAAATCAAAAAATATCCAAAGCTTACTCAGATCGGCTCAAAACGTAAAGAATCCATGATTGGAGCTTATGTAGATAATACTTTTGACGGAAAACCTTACGGACCTTATTTTTATACACAGGAACAAATAAAAGATGTAGTAAAATACGCTCAGGACAGACACATTACTGTTGTTCCGGAAATTGAAATGCCGGGACATGCATTGGCAGCTTTATCAGCATATCCTGAACTGGCATGTACCAAAGGACCTTTTGAACCTGCTACGAAATGGGGCGTTTTTGATGATGTTTTCTGCCCTAAAGATGAAACCTTTGCCTTTCTTGAAAATGTTTTGGATGAGGTCATCAAATTATTCCCTTCACGATATATTCATATTGGCGGTGATGAGTGCCCGAAAACAAGATGGAAGGAATGTGCACACTGCCAGGAACTGATTAAGAAAAATAATTTAAAAGATGAACATGGTTTGCAAAGCTATTTTATTCATCGGATTGAAAAATATGTTAACAGCAAAGGCCGGAAAATCATTGGCTGGGACGAAATTTTAGAAGGTGGATTAGCTCCTAATGCAGCAGTAATGAGCTGGACAGGTGTGAACGGAGGTATTGAAGCTGCAAAATCAAAACACTTTGCTGTAATGACTCCTGGTTCTTTCTGTTATTTTGATCACTATCAGGGAGATCCGCAGTCTGAGCCTAATGCTTTTGGAGGATTTACTCCTTTGGAAAAAGTCTATTCCTACAATCCTGTCCCTTCCGAACTGAATGCAGAACAGGCACAATATATTATGGGAGTTCAGGCTAATCTGTGGACGGAATATATTTTAGATTTTAAACAGGTACAGTATATGATTTTCCCAAGATTAATGGCGCTTTCTGAAGTGGGATGGGGAACATCGGATCCTAAAAATTATAAAGAATTTGAAAACAGAGTGATCAGCCAGTTTAAAGTTCTGGATGATATGAAGGTAAATTATGCGAGAAGCATTTATAATATTACAGGAAAAGTAATTCCTTCCAATAACGGAATTGCTTATGAGCTTTCAACTTCGCAAAATCCGAACGGTATCCGATATACGCTGGACGGAACAAACCCTTCTATCCATTCTGAGAAGTATCAGAACGCAGTTCAGATTCCTAATTCTTTAACAGTTAAATCAGCCTATTTTCAAGACGGACAATTAAAGAGTGCTGTTTCTTCGCAGCAATTTATAATTTCAAAAACCACAGGAAAAAACATAACCCTAGAGCAGCAACCGAGTGAAAACTATTCTTTTGGAGGAGCTTTCACCTTAGTAGACGGAATTATAGGAAATGTAAAACAGCTGGGTAAAACATGGCTGGGCTTTCAGGGGAAAGATGTGGTGGCAACCATAGATTTCGGTCAGAAAACAGCTTTTTCAGAAGTGTATTTCAATACCCTTGAGAATAAAGGAAGCTGGATTCATCTGGCTAAATCTGCTAAAATTTTTGTTTCTGACGATAATAAGAATTTTAAACTGATAAAAGAAATCGAAACCTCTGAAATTCAGAAAGCCAATGGAAAAATTAAAGTGAATGTAGGAACGCAAAATGCGAAATACCTGAAAGTAACTATTGAAAATGCTGGTATTATTCCGGCAGGAAATCCCGGAGCAGATTCCAAAGCATGGTTGTTTGTTGATGAAATTGGTGTAAATTAGAATAAAAAAATGCAGGACGACACTATACTTTCTTCCGAATTCTCATCGTCGCCAGACCTGGTAGAAAAGCTGTATCAGTATGGTACAACCAAAAATTACCATGAAGGAGACATTATTTTAGATGAAAATGCTTCCATTCGTTCCATTCCTATCGTGATGAAAGGAATGCTGAAAGTGATCAGAACAGAAGAAGACGGACGTGAAATTTTATTGTACTATATCAAAGCCGGAGAAAGCTGCATCATGTCTTTTCTGGGGGGCATGCACAATGAAAAAAGTATCGTAAAAGCGGAAATTGAAGAAGACGCGGAAATACTGTTCTTACCGATAGATAAAGTATCTTTATTCATCAGGGAACATCCGGAATGGCTGGACTACATTTTCAGATTGTACCATAAAAGATTTGAAGAACTACTGGATATTATCAATGCCATTGCTTTCAAAAAAGTAGACGAAAGACTTCTCAATCTGCTGCAGAAAAAATCCGGACTTACAGGTTCTGAAACCATTAATACCACTCATGAGCAGCTGGCTAACGAGCTGGGAACGGCAAGGGTAGTGGTTTCCAGACTTCTCAAACAGCTGGAAGAAGACGGAAAACTAAAATTGGGCAGAAATAAAATCACTCTTTTGAAAACCCTCAACTCATAATATTCCCCTCAATCACATAAAAGAAAGACATATTCTCCTCCTCCGGATAGTTGGCAATAATTCAAAAAAAAATGATGAGCTGGCCAACCTGTCATTGCGAACCAAAGGTGAAGCAATCTCCTTATGTAACAAAAGTAGCTGTAGGCTTCATCCCACATTCCCATTTTTGCATCAGAATTATTTGAATAGAAATGGAAATTATAGGATATACAGCCGCAATTTTAATTGGAATTTCTCTAGGTTTAATAGGAGGTGGAGGAAGTATTCTCACTGTTCCCGTCCTTGTTTATCTCTTTGGTGTCGATGCTTTTCTGGCAACAGAATATTCACTCTTTGTAGTGGGAATTAGCAGTTTGGTAGGCTCTATGTCGTACTTTAAAAAAGGATTGGTCAACTTTAAGATGGCGTTGATATTTGGAATTCCATCTGTTATTTCCATCTTTCTGACCAGAACATATCTTCTTCCTTTGATTCCTCAGGAAGTATTTAGAATACAGGGTTTTAGTGTTACCAGGAATATTTTTTTATTATTGGTTTTTGCAGGCTTGATGATTCTGGCTTCCTATAAAATGATAAAAAAAGATTCCTCAAAAGAACCTTTAGAAAGTATTCCGAATAATAATAACGCTTTTCTGGCAGCCGGACAGGGTTCTGTAGTCGGTGTCCTGACCGGATTGGTAGGAGCAGGAGGCGGCTTTATGATTATTCCGGCATTAGTCAATCTTTTAAAGATTCCCATGAAGATTGCAATAGGAACTTCATTGGTTATTATTTCTCTCAATTCTCTGATCGGCTTTTTTTCTTCTGTAAACCACATGAAAATAGAATGGAAACTTCTGATTTCTATTACAGCCATTGCCATAGCAGGAATTATAATAGGCTCACAATTATCCAGAAAGATTGACGGTAAAAAGCTTAAACCTGCATTCGGGTGGTTTATCCTGATCATGGGCATTTATATTATTACGAAAGAAATCTTCCTTTAATTTTCTTATGTAACAAAAGTAGCTGTACAGGAAAAAGGAAAGCAGGAAATTTGTATCAGATAAAAGAATAAAAAATAAAATATAATGAAAATAGAACAGATTTATACAGGATGCCTTGCTCAGGGGGCTTACTATATTACCTCAGCAGGAGAAGCCGCAATTATTGATCCTTTAAGAGAAACCCAGCCCTATATTAACAGACTGAAAGAAGATGGAGTAGAATTGAAATACATCTTTGAAACTCATTTTCATGCAGATTTCGTAAGCGGACACCTGGATTTAAGTGATAAAACCGGAGCACCAATTGTTTATGGCCCGACAGCCCATCCAGAGTTTGATGCCATTATTGCAGAAGATCAGCAAATATTTACCATAGGAAATAGTAAAATTAAAGTTCTTCATACACCTGGACACACCCTTGAAAGCTCATGCTATCTGCTGATTGATGAGAATGGTGATGAAAAGGCTCTTTTTAGTGGTGATACCTTATTCCTCGGAGATGTAGGCCGTCCAGACCTCGCGCAGAAAGCAGCAAATATGACCCAGGAAGAACTGGCAGGACTTTTATATGATAGTTTGTATAATAAGATTTTACCTTTACATGATGATATCATTGTTTATCCCGCTCATGGAGCCGGTTCAGCATGCGGTAAAAACATGCAGAAAGAAACGGTAGATACATTGGGAAATCAAAAAAGAACCAATTATGCCCTGAATCAAAAGGACAAACAGAGTTTTATAAAAGAAGTGACAGATGGACTTTTACCTCCGCCAGCTTATTTCGGAATGAATGTGATGATGAATAAGAAAGGATACAGTAGTTTTGATGAAGTTCTTTCAAAAGGGTTGCACGCTCTTTCTCCAGAACAATTTGAGGAAATTGCTGAAGCTTCAGGTGCTTTGATATTAGATGTAAGAAATAACCGTGATTTTGCCAAAAGTTTTATCCCGCAGTCCATTAATATAGGATTGGACGGTGATTTTGCCCCTTGGGTAGGAGCTTTAATTGCTGATGTCAACCAGCCTATTCTGCTCGTTACTGAAAAAGGATCTGAAGAAGAAGCGGTAACGAGGTTAAGCAGAGTAGGATTTGATCATATTTTAGGTTTCCTGGATGGAGGTTTTGAAAGCTGGAAAAAGAGCGGAAAGGAAACAGACCTTGTCAACCGTATCTCAGCAGAACAGTTTGAAACTGAAATCAAAGAAAAAGAAGCAAAAATCATTGATATAAGAAGAGAAAGTGAATACAATGCAGAACATATTCATGACGCATACAGCAAACCTCTGGCCTATATCAATGAATGGATTCATACGATAGAGCCAACAGAACATTTCTATATGCATTGTGGAAGCGGCTACAGAAGTACAATGGCAGCAAGTATCCTGCAGGCAAGAGGATACAGAAATTTTTCAGAAATTGAAGGTGGATTTAATGCAATTGCCTCTACAAATGTTCCTAAAAGTGATTTTGTGTGTCAGACTAAAATTTTAAATACATTAGATTAAAAAAATGCTGGAGATTATAAAAGAACCCTGGCCGTGGTATATTGCAGGTCCGTTGATTGGGCTTACTGTACCTGCCTTATTAATTATGGGAAACAAATCATTTGGAATCAGTTCCTCACTGAGGCATATCTGTGCCGCTTGTGTCCCTGCCAATGTGAATTTTTTTAAATACGACTGGAAAAAAGAAGCCTGGAATCTGTTTTTTGTCCTGGGAATTTTCTTCGGAGGAATGATTACTGCTCATTTTTTGGTAAACCCGAATGAAATAACAGTGAATCCCGATCTGAAAGCTGAACTGGCAGGCTACGGAATTACAGATTACAGCAATCTGGTTCCGTTACAGCTGATGAATTTCGAAAACCTGTTGACCCTTAGAGGATTTATCTTGATGGTTGTGGGAGGATTTTTGGTTGGTTTCGGAACAAGATATGCGGGCGGATGCACCAGCGGCCATGCCATTATGGGACTTTCCAACTTACAGTGGCCGTCTTTGGTGGCAACAGTCTGTTTCATGACCGGTGGATTTTTAATGGCAAACTTTATACTGCCTGTCATACTTTCGCTATAAGTATAATTTAAAATGAGAATTACATTATGATCAAAGAAAAAGAACACGATATACGCCACCAGGATGCTGTTTGTGTAAACGAAAGTACCCTTACTCACAAATGGTATCACAACCTGAAATATCTTGCTGCAGGAATTATTTTCGGAATTATTTTCGTGAAAGCAGAGGTGATCAGCTGGTTCAGAATACAGGAAATGTTCCGTCTGCAGTCTTTCCATATGTACGGAATCATTGGAAGTGCTGTATTGGTAGGAATGATTTCAGTAGGACTGATTAAAAAATTCAAAATAAAAACAATTTATGGAGAACCTATTACACTTACCCCTAAAAAGTTTAATAAAGGTCAGATTTATGGTGGACTGATTTTTGGCTTTGGCTGGGCGATTACAGGAGCCTGTCCGGGGCCTCTTTTTGCTCAGATCGGAACAGGAGCTTTTGCAGTATCTGTTACCCTGCTGAGCGCTGTGGCCGGAACATGGGTATATGGATATTTCAGAGATAAACTGCCTCATTGATATCTTATCTTATAAAAAAGACTGCAGAAAATAATCTGCAGTCTTTCTTTCTAAAGGTTTTAAACATACATATTAATTAAAATAACCATTATAAAAATAGTAAAAAACAGCAAAGGAAAATAGTGAGAAAACGATACAATTTTCAATGGATTTTTTTAAGATATTTGCTTTGTATTAAATAATTCTTACGTACAATGAACAATAACCGAAGAAGTTTTATCAAAAAACTGGGAATTGCAACTGCAGCACTTACCATTAACCCTTTAGAGCTAATGGCCGGAGAACTGCCTGAAAATAAAAAAAACATCAATAAACCTATCGTACTTTCCACCTGGAACTTTGGGTTAAAAGCCAATGAAGAAGCATGGACTATCCTTCGAAAAGGAGGACGGGCTTTGGATGCCGTAGAAAAAGGAGTACGTCTTGTAGAATTAGATCCAAAAGAAAGAAGTGTAGGATATGGAGGCCGTCCGGACAGAGACGGAAGAGTGACGCTGGATGCCTGTATCATGGATGAAAATTATAATATCGGTTCCGTAGCATGCCTGGAACATGTTAAAAACCCGATTTCGGTTGCAAGAGCCGTAATGGAAAAAACACCCCACGTGATGCTGGTAGGTGACGGTGCATTGCAGTTTGCCCTTTCACAGGGGTTTAAAAAAGAAAATCTTCTTACTTCTGAATCAGAAAAAGAATGGAAAGAATGGTTAAAGACCAGCCAATACAAGCCTGTTGCTAATATAGAAAACCATGATACCATAGGAATGATTGCTTTGGATGCACAGGGAAATCTTTCGGGAGCCTGTACTACCAGTGGAATGGCTTTTAAGATGCACGGCAGAGTAGGAGATTCTCCAATTATCGGAGCAGGTCTGTTTGTTGATAACGAAGTAGGAGCAGCTACGGCAACAGGTCATGGTGAAGAGGTTATAAGAACGGTAGGAACACATCTTGTGGTAGAGCTGATGAGACAGGGCAGAAATCCTCAGGAAGCCTGTAAGGAAGCCGTGGAGAGAATTGTTAAAATTAATCAGCGAAGAAACAAAAATCTAAAAGATATTCAGGTAGGGTTTATTGCCATCAATAAACAGGGAGAATATGGTTCTTACTGTATTCAGGATGGATTCAGCTTTGCCGTGTATGATCAGAAAGGAAATCGTCTTGAGAAACCTGAATTTGCTTTGAAATAATTAAAAAATTCAGTAGGAATGGGCTTTAGCCCATTTGAACACATCAAAGATAATTATTGGCTTTAGCCAAAACATAAAATAAATATGAAAAGAACGATGATTGCTTCCTTATTTCTGATTATTGCATGTAAGGAAGAAAAAAAGGAAGTTAAAACAGATATCACACAACCACAGACAGAAGAAAAAATAGTTTTGCATAATGAATCCAATGACGCTGAAGCTGCTCAAAAATGGTTGGAAAAAAGCATCATCGATTATTTTAAAGCAGACATCGGAAATGAAGAAAAGAATATGCAGAAGATCACCACAAAAGACTATTTCGAATATAAAACTGATGCAACAAATGTAGATATGGATGTGGATGGAAGTCTTACAGAAAAAGAATTTCAGAATAAATGGAAGTCCAGGTTTGATACTGATAAAGCTGGAGTCGGTATAGGATTTCTCATTTCTGCACAGGATTGGGATACAATAGAAATCGGCAGTTGTGATTTAAAACTCTCCTCAAAAAATGAATATATATTCAATGTAGTATTGACTGATAATAGTTTTAAAGCCAAATATCCGTCAGTAGTAAAAGTAGTAAAAGAAAACGGTTCTTTTCTGATTGCAGATGTACTGCAGGACGAACCAAAATAAAATTTAATAGATAATACAATGTCAAAAATAGAGATAGCCTGCTTTAATCCTGAATCAGCAGTAATAGCTTTTGAAAATGGGGCAGACAGAATAGAATTATGTGACGGTCTCAGCGAAGGAGGAACTACTCCGGATTTCGAAACCATGAAGAAACTCCGTGAAAAAATCAATATCCCGATTTTTGTGATGATCCGCCCAAGAGGTGGTGATTTTACGTATTCAGATTCAGAATTTGAGCAGATGAAAAATGATTTGATCCAATTAAAATCCTTACATGCAGATGGTTTTGTATTCGGTATTCTGGATGAAAATGATGAGGTTAATATAGAACAGAATAAAGCTTTGGTAAAATTGGCAGCGCCACTTCCATGTACTTTTCATCGTGCTTTTGACCGCGCTGTAAGTTTGGAAGAATCTTTGGAAAAAGTAATTGAATGTGGTTTTTCAACCATTCTTACTTCCGGCCAGAAAACGAATGTATCTGAAGGAAAAGAAAACCTTAAGAAACTGGTTGCACTCTCCGGTGGAAGAATAGAAATCCTTGTTGGAGGCGGACTTCGCGCATCCAATATTGAAGAAATAAGAGCCGTTACAAATGCTGCTTACTTCCATTCTTCAGCCATTACGGATGGTGGAGCTTTCGCTAATGCAGATGAAGTGGCTGCTCTGAAGGGCAGGTAGTATGATATGCACTTAGTTTGTCATTCCAGGCGCAGCGGGAATCTAAACCAATAAAATAGAGATTCCTTCGTGCCTCGGAATGGCAAAATCACTGGTATTGTAACAATACAAACAAATTTATTGATGAATAGAACGATCCTTTTTGCTTTCATTTTCACACAGAATCTCCTTTTTGCACAGTTTTCACAAAGAAGCTTGTCTTCAGAGAACTGGCAGTTTAAAAATTCAAAAGATCAAAAATGGCTTCCTGCGAAAGTACCTGGAACTGTTCATCTGGATTTATTGGATAATAAGATCATTCCTGATCCTTTTAAGGATGAAAATGAAAAGAAAGTACAGTGGATTGAAAATGAAGACTGGGATTATCAGGCAGCATTTACAGTCTCTTCCCATGAATTAAAGAACGATAATATTGATATTGTTTTTAACGGATTAGATACATTTTCCGAAATCTATCTTAATGGTCAGCTGCTGAAGAAAACAGACAATATGTTCAGAAAATGGACAATTCCTGTAAAGCCATATTTGAAATCGGGTAATAATACATTGCAGATTAAATTTAAATCTGCCGTGAATACCGGAAAAGAATTAGCAAAAAAAGTTCCGTTTACAATGCCGGAATCACCCAGAAGCTTTGTAAGAAAAGCACAATACCAGTTCGGATGGGATTGGGGACCAAGACTGGTTACTGCAGGAATATGGAAAGACATTCAGCTGGAATTCTGGAATAATGCTAAAATTATTACCGTCAAAGATATTCAGAAGAAAGTTTCTGACACTTCTAATGACTTGCGCTTTGACGTAGAAATTTATGCTCAAAATGCCGGAGATTATACCTTGGATCTTAATACAACTCACCAAAAAATATCTTTAAAAAAAGGAAACAATACAATATCAGTTCCTTATGAAACAAGCGGGATGAAGCTCTGGCAGCCAAACGGACGTGGTGAAGCTCATCTCTGTGATTTTGAAGTAAAGCTGTCAAAAGATCAGAAAAATATTGATGCTAAAAATATCAGGATAGGATTAAGAACAGTTGAATTAGTACAGGAAAAAGACGAAAAAGGAAAATCTTTCTATTTTAAAGTGAATGGCCAGCCGTTATATATCAAAGGAACGAACTGGATTCCGGGAGACAGCTTTTCTCCGAGAATGACCAAAGAAAAATATCAGAAACTGATTAAAGATACCAAAGATGCCAATATGAATATGATCCGTATCTGGGGCGGAGGTATTTATGAAGACGATGAATTTTACAAAGCCTGCGATGAAAACGGTATTTTAGTCTGGCAGGATTTCATGTTTGCAGGAAGCTTTTATCCGGCAGATGAAGCCTTTTTAAACAACGTAAAAGAAGAAGTAAAAGATCAGGTCAACAGGCTGCAGAATCATCCATCCATTGCTTTGTGGTGCGGGAATAATGAAATTGATGAAGCCATTGTCAACTGGGGATATCAGAAACAGTTCAACTATTCAGAAAATGATTCATTACAGGTCTGGAAAGATTATAAAAAACTCTTCCATGAGGTAATTCCCAATGCATTGGCTGAAAACCTGAAGTCTGATAAAAATATATACTGGCCAAGCTCTCCCTCCATTGGCTGGGGACATAAAGAAAGCCTTACAGAAGGAGATTCCCATTATTGGGGCGTTTGGTGGGGCGAACAGCCATTCGAAATTTACAACGAAAAAGTAGGCCGTTTCATGTCTGAATACGGTTTTCAGGGCACGCCAAGCCTTGAAACCACAAAATCAATGTTTTCCGGAATTCCGGATTTAAACCTTCAGAATCCAACCATAAAAGCCCATGAAAAGCACACCCGTGGCTGGGATATTATTAATGAATACCTGAAGCGTGATTACAAAATTCCAACGGACTTTGTACAATACAACTATGTTTCACAGCTCTTGCAGGCAAGAGGAATGCAGATCGCTATTGAAGCCCATCGCCGTGCAAAACCTTATAATATGGGAACGCTGTATTGGCAGCTTAACGATTGCTGGCCGGTGGTTTCATGGTCTTCTATTGATTACCTTGGAAACTGGAAAGCCTTCCATTATCAGGCGAAAAGAAGCTTTGAGCCTGTGTTGGTGTCCATTGCTGAAACCGATAAAAGTTATGATATTTATCTGATCAGTGATCTTGTGAAAGAATTTAATGCAGATATCAAATTTGAACTCATTGATTTTAAAGGAAAAATACTTTGGAAAAGCAATCATTCAGATAATATAAAAGCTGATGTAAGTAAGATAATACGAAGTATCAGTAAATCAGAACTGGGTCAGTTTGATTTGTCTAAAGCTGTTTTAAAGATCAGTTCTGAAAAAGATACAACATTTGAAAAGCTGTTCTTTTTTAATAAACCAAAAGATCTGAAACTTTTAAAACCTGAGATTAAAATCAGAAAAATATCACCAACAGAAATTGAAATTTCAACAGATATGCTGGCTAAGGACATTTATTTGATTGGTGATACCCATTTCAGCGATAATTTTTTTGATCTCTTACCCGGAACTCCCAAAAGAATAATTCTCTCAAAGCCTTTGGAAAAAGTTGAATTAATGAGCTTTTGGGATGTGATGAGTAATGAAAATTTATAAATGGTAATGGCTAACTTTTATTCTTATAAAATTTGATTGAATTACCAAAAAATGGTAACTTTGATGTATTAAGTTTAAAATCAAAATCATATGGGACGTAATACGTCAGTTTCTTTAGGTGATTATTTTGAAGATTTTGTAGATCATAAGATTGCCGAAGGACGATATAAAAATGCAAGTGAAATGATCAGAGCTGGTTTAAGATTACTTGAAGAAGAAGAAAATAAAATTCAAATTCTTAAAAATGCTATTCAGGAAGGTATTGAAAGCGGAATAGCAGCTGATTTTAATCCGGAAAAACATTTGGCCGCATTAAAAGCTAAAACAAAAAGGTAATGGCTCAATTTACTTTTACCAATAAAGCGGTTGAGGATATCACTAAAATTTATGAATATACTTTAGAATTTTGGTCAGAATTTCAGGCCGATAAATATTATGGTGAACTCATTTATTTTTGTCAGATGCTTGCGGAAAATCCTAAGATTGGAAAATCCTATCCTGAGCTTAACTATGATATTTTTGGCTTTTTATCAAACAAGCATATTATATTTTACAGAATTATTGGAATAAAAGAAATAGAGATTGTTAGAATTCTTGGTGCTGAAGTAGATTTGAAAAACAGGATGAAAGATTAAGCTATTTGATAATTTAAGCAAATCCTGGATCTGAAATAAACAGGTTTATGGATTCAATAAAAAAGCAAGTCTGCTAAAGCTTTGAGAAGAGAGTCTTAATATCGGATTTATACTCAAAAAAATATAAATTATACCCTTCCAACTCAAAAATCAGCCGTAAATTTGCATTATATTTCTTTATAGTTATGGTAAATTTTGTTCTGATTGCAGTGTGTATCATTGCAGGAATGGTATTCAAAGCAACAAAATCTATCCACCCCGATGCTCATAAGGGTATCAATACCTGGATTCTTTATCTTGCTCTTCCGGCAGTTTCGTTTAAATATCTGCCTAAAGTAAAATGGACAACAGAGATGCTGTTCCCCATTGCAGCAACATTTTTAATTTCTGTGTTCTGCTTTTTCTTTATGATGTTTTACAGTAAGAGCAGGGGATATTCAAGGCGGTCCAGAAGTACTTTGGAATTGGCAAGCGGATACAGTAATACTTCATTCATAGGATTTCCCTTAATCAGTGCCTTTTATGGTGAAGGGCTTCTGAGTATTGCGATTATCTGTGACCAGACAATGTTCTTTGCCCTTTCAACCCTCGGAATTATTGCTGCAGTAAAAGGAGGAAGTAAATCCGGAAAAGTAAGTGCAATATTCATTGTAAAAAGGTTGGTTACGTTTCCTCCGTTAATTGGATGTATTTCCGCTTTGGTGTTGTCGCAGTTTATTGACTTTACTGTTGCAGAGCCTTTCTTTGATAAACTAGCTGCTACGGTAAGCCCGTTAGCCTTATTTTCGGTTGGATTACAGTTGAAATTCAACGGATGGAAAAAACTGATTCCCCAGATGTCGATGTCGATGCTTTATAAATTGATTCTGGCACCTGCAATTGTTTTGGGAATGGCTTTATTATTGGGAATAAAAGGAAATGTGGCAAAAATTACAGTATTTGAAGCAGCAATGCCAACATTGGTTACCTCAAGTATCATCGCAGAACAGTTCAGGCTGAACACAAAATTAACCAACCTTATCATCGGAGTCAGTATTATTGTAGGATTTATTACCTCTGCATTCTGGTATGAGATTACAGAACTTCTTTTTTAGTCATTCATGAATCCTTTCTTCGATCCTTTCTGAATTTGTGTTGTTCTTTTATCCGCACACTTTGTCATTCCGTAGGAATCCAATCTGTGGTGTTTGATAATATAGTTTTTTTGATAATAAGGTTTTGCAAACTGAAATGTTGAGATTCCTACGGAATGACATAATGAAAACGGAGAATGTAGCGTTTAAATGTCTGTTAAAGGAGTACAAAAGAATCTCCACAAAGTTGCAGTTCTCTCAGGAAAAATTTAATTTTACACTTTAAATATTTCCCTTGCAATACGCTCAAATTGTTTTACCCCTGAATTTAAAAGGATCTTTCACATATAAAGTTCCCGAAGAAATGATATCTGAAATCCAGCCCGGAATGCGTGTTCTGGTGCCGTTTGGAGGAAAGAAAATCTATACAGGAATCGTTTTTGAGCTTCATGATAATATACCAGAAAACTTTGTCGCCAAGGAAATTATCAGCATGCTGGATGATCAACCGATTCTTCCTCAGGGACAAATTGATTTCTGGAACTGGCTTTCGGAGTATTATCTGTGCAGTCTGGGGGAAATTTACAGGTTTGCATTTCCTTCTTCTTTGAAATTGGAAAGTGAGACCTATTTAAAATTAAAACCAGGAGCTATCATAGATTTTGAAAACCTGGATGTTAATGAAATGTATCTTATTCAGGCTCTGGAAGTACGGCAGCTGATTAATCTGACAGATATAGAAGCGTTTATTCCTAAAAAAGATATCATAAAAACCATCAATTCTCTTATTGATCTTCAGTACATTGAAATTGATGAGAAAATTGCCGAAAAGTATAAAGCGAAGGAAGTTGCTTATGTAAGAATTAATGATGAGGTTTTGGGCAATCAAAATCTTACGGATATTCTTTTGAAACTGAATAGAGCACAAAAACAGAAAGATCTTTTCCTTCTTATTCTGGAAAAACAGACGGAACATCCGGATGTTCCCATCAAAAAATCTGAACTGTTTGAGGAAGGTTATTTTGGAAGTTCCCACTTCAAACCTTTGGCAGACAAAGGTCTTGTGGAAGAATACTTTATGCAGAAAGACAGGATTGAAAGCTATGAAGGAGAAATCGAGGAGCTTGAAGAGCTTTCCGAACAGCAGAAAACAGCAAAAGCTGAAATTGATGAGGCTTTTGAAGAAGGGAAGAATGTCCTGCTTCATGGCGTTACTTCATCAGGGAAAACCCATATCTACTTAGAGAAAATTGATGAATGCGTCCGCGACGGAAAGAATGTTTTGTTTTTGCTTCCGGAAATTTCGCTTACCAAACAGATCACCCAAAGATTAGAGAAAAAATATGGCAGACAGATTGGTTTTTATCATCAAAAACTGACTGATTTTGAAAGAGTGGAAGTATGGAGAAGAATTAAACAGAACGACATCCGTATTCTGATCGGAACCCGTAATGCATTATTTTTACCTTACCAGAATCTCGGGCTTATTATAGTAGATGAGGAACACGATTCTGCGTACAGACCAAGGGAAGTTTCACCTTATTTTAATGCTAAAGACGCTTCTCTGGTTTTAGGCAGGCTGTATAAGGCAGGAGTTATTCTGGGATCAGCAACGCCTTCTGTCGAAAGCTACTACAGTGCCAGAAAAGATAAAATGAAATACATCTTTCTGAATGAAAGATTCGGGAATGTTAATTTACCGGAATACGAACTGATCAATTTCAAGGAAGCTCAGGAATCTAAAAAGGTGTCCGGAAATTTCTCTCTGAAACTTATTGAGGAGATAAAGAAAACAGTAGATGAAAAGAATCAGGCGATTGTTCTCCATAACCGTCGTGGCTATTCCAATGTCATAGAATGTGAAAGCTGCGGCTATGTGAACTACTGTTCCAATTGTGATGTGGTAATGACGTATCACAAAGCGGCAAATGAAATGAAATGCCACTATTGCGGACAAAGAGCTTCAAAACCGAAAACCTGCCCGAAATGCAGTTCTGAAAACCTGAACGAAAGAGGAGTTGGAGTAGAGCAGATTCACGAAGAAGTTTCCAGACTGTTTCCTGAAAATGAAGTAGACAGAATGGATGTCGATTCCATGCGTAAGAAATTTGCCTACGAAAAATTGTACGAGAAGATTGAAGAACGGGAAACAGACATTATTGTAGGAACACAGATGATTTCAAAGGGATTGGATTTTGATCATATTGAGCTGGTTACGATTCCAAAAGCGGATTCCTTATTATATGTACAGGATTTCAGAGCGGAAGAAAGAGCGTATCAACTGATCACGCAGGTTTCTGGAAGAGCCGGAAGGGTTTCCGGAAAAGGTAAGATTCTTATTCAGACCTTTAATCCTGATCATTCTGTATTTCAGCTGATCAAGATGAACAATCCTGCAAAGATCTATAAATATATTCTTACAGAACGTCAGAAATTCCATTATCCGCCTTTCACCAAGCTGATCATGATTGAATTGAAACACAGAAGAGAGGATAAAGCAGACCGGGCATCACAGTTTCTGGGTTCTATCCTCAGAAAATATCTTCCTGAAGAATGTGTTTTAGGTCCGGAAAGAGCACCGATTGCAAAACTGAATAACTTCTATCAGTTCCAGATTATGCTGAAGCTTCCCCGTGGGAAAAACTATGAAAAATTCAAAAGCATGGTTTTGATAAGTTTGAAAGAATTTGATGAAATTACTGCATATCAAAGCATTAAAAAAGATGTTTTTGTTGATTTTTAACAATTTTTAACAAACTTTACACTCTTTTATAATGGAGCTGTGGTCCTTTATATAACAATAATTTCTACTTTTGGACGTTGATTAAGTGTTTGGCTCTTTTAATGAATGATTTAACCTTTCGTTTTTTACAGAGTCAAAACTATAGAACAAAAAGAAGATAGATGGTAAATTTCAGAAAATATATTTCAAGTGCGGCGGTGTTGGCTTCTGGTCTTTTCCTGGCTCAATCTACCGTTTCTACCGTTCTTTATTCTCAGAATTATGACAATCAGAAAAGCAGTTTAAACCTGCCTTCACCCGTTACTACAATGGTGGAGAAGACTGTTTTGTCAGCAAAAGAATTGGTAGACATTAATGTAAACACAATGATGGCGGATCCTGTGCTGAAAAATGCAACCTGGGGATTCGTAGTGTACGACCCGAAAACGAAGAAGATCATCTCTTCGTACAACGAAAATACTCCCTTAGTTCCTGCTTCTACAACCAAATTACTGACAACGGAAACCGCATTAAATATGCTGGGTGAAAACTACCGCTGGATGACTCAGCTGGAGTATTCAGGAACGATAGATGAAAACGGAGTTTTGAATGGAAATCTTTATGTGATAGGAAGCGGAGACCCTTCTTTGGGAACAAACAAAGCAGGTGCAGCATCTTATAGAGATATTATTTCAGATTTCGTAGGCGGCGTTTCAAGAGAGGGAATCAAAAAGGTAAATGGTGATATTATCATTCAGACAGCGCTTTTCAAAGGCAATATTTCAATGCTTCCGGAAAATGTTGTATGGTTGGAAAACAATAACTATTATTTACCGGCAGGAAGTACCCGAGATATCAACCCGGCGAACGAAAAACTGATTGTCAAAAAAGGAGGTTTCTCCACAGAAAAGAAGTTTTTCTATGTTTCCCCTTACAATCATCAGATGGTATATGCTGATAAATACGAAGGAAACGGAGCTTTAACAACCAAAATTCCTGATGCACCGGCTTACCTTGCCAACTCTTTCAGAACAACATTGGTAAAAAGCGGAATCCCTGTTACCGGGAAAGTTACTCCCAAAATGACAGATGCATCACCGGAAAACAGAAAAATGCTTTCAGCGTATAAATCACCAACTTTAAACGATATTATTTATTATACCAATCAGCACAGTGATAATTCATTGGCAGAAGCTTTGCTGAGAACAGTAGGATATCAGAAAATGGGTGACCAGACTTCAGAATCCGGAAGAATAGTAGTGACTAATCACCTTAAAGATGCCGGTTTTGATATGACCGGACTCAACTATATTGATGGGAGCGGACTTTCAAGAAGTAATAATGTAACTCCTATTTCGCAGGTGAAGTTTCTTACTTCTCTGATGGATCAGAAATACTACAGATCTTATCTGACCTCTTTACCCATCGGAGGACAATCCGGAACACTCAAAAGAATGTTTAATGTAGGAGGGAACGGACAGGTTTTTGCTAAAACAGGAACTTTGAACAAAGTGAAAACATTAGCCGGTTATCTGAAAACCAATTCAGGAAAGACACTGGTTTTTTCTTTGATGGTAAATAACTATTCCGGATCAGTAGATATGGTGAAGAAAAGAATGGAAAAAATTCTTGAACCTGCACTGGATCTTTAAAAAAATTTTATTTTATATATTATAACAGCCTTTTAATCATGAATTAAAAGGTTTTTTTTATATTTGATTAAATTTTTCAAAACATGACAAAGTTGTACCTTTTGGTGTTGGGATTTTTATTGTCTCAACAATTTTATGCCCAGAAGCAAAGGCAAAATACGGATATGAAAGGATTAATCGAGAAAGAGAAAAAATCCTTCACCCAAAAGATGAATATCGGGAATATCAATCCCAATACCCTGAATTACGACTTGCAGTATCAGAGAATGGACGTGAGCCTGGATCCTGCGGTATATAATATCTCCGGATCAGTGACTTCTCACTTTAAGCCTAACCAAAATATAGGAAGCATTTATTTTGATCTTTCCAATTCATTAACGGTTTCCCAGGTGAAATATCATGGAACCAACATTACAAGCTTTCAGCAGCTTCCTTCAAAAGAACTGAAGATTGATTTTCCTGCTTCTATTCCTGCCAATACATTAGACTCTCTTACTATTTACTATGCAGGAGCACCATCCACCAGTAATGATGCTTTCAGAACTGCCCTCCAGAGCGGAACTCCGGTACTCTCCACTTTGAATGAGCCTTATGGTGCTCAGGATTGGTTTCCTACCAAGCAAAGTTTAAATGATAAAATTGAAAGATTTGATTTTAAGATTACAACTCCCTCCAATTACAGCGTCGCAGCCAATGGAAAACTGATGTCTGAAACCTTTCCTACAGGAAACACTAAACTTACGTTCTGGAGAACAATGTATCCTACACCGGCTTACCTCATTGCGCTCTCCATTACCAACTTTGTTAAGCTTACTGATACCATCGGAAATCCTCCTTTTCCTTTTGTGAACTATATCTATCCTTCCACAAATTCAAATGCCACCAGCATAGCCAATATTAACTGGACCAAGCAGGTGATGAATACTTTTGAAACTTATTTTGGCTCTTATCCTTTCCGTAATGAAAAATACGGACATATGGAATTTATGTTTGGTGGCGGAATGGAACATCAAACCATGTCTTCTATGGGAGGTTGGGGCAGACAGCTTATCGCCCATGAACTTGCTCATCAGTGGTTTGGGGATAAAGTAACCTGTGATGCATGGAATGATATCTGGCTGAATGAAGGTTTTGCAACTTTTGGAGAACATCTTGCCAATGAAAAACTATTGATGACCAATACAGAATTTTTGAATTACTTACAAGGTCAGTCCAATTATATTACCGCAAGTACAACAGGAAGTGTATATGTTCCGGATTCCGGACTTTCCAGCATCAATAGAATATTTGACAGCAGATTGTCTTACGCCAAAGGAGGATATGTACTGAGAATGCTGAAATGGATCTTAGGTGATGCCGTATTTTACCAGGCGCTTAAAGATTATCATGCAAGACCGAACCTGGCGTACAGCTACGCACGTACAGCTGATTTTAATGCGTCTTTGCTTCAGTCTACCGGGACGGATTTTACAGAATTTTTCAATGACTGGGTTTATGGAGAAGGATATCCTACCTACACCATCAAGTGGATGCAGGGTGGAAATCAGGCTTTATTTAAAGTTTCTCAGACACAAAGCAGTGCTACCGTTGGCTTTTTTGAAATGCCTTTACCTATTAAAGTGACGGGAACTTCAGGGCAGACAGCTTACTTTGTTCTTAATAATACATCCAATAACCAAAGCTTTTTACAGTCGGTAACATTCCCGATCGCAAGTGTTCAGTTTAATTATGAATACCAGATTATTGAGAAAAACTCTACAGTTGTTCAGGATAATACCTTAAGTATTTCTTCTGTGGAGAAAGAAGATTTTGGTTTGTATCCGAACCCTGCAAAAAACGAAATTAATCTGAAAGGAATTAACAGAGCTATAGATTTTACAATTCATGCTATAGACGGAAAGCTGGTTGGAAAAGGAACGTATCAGCCAGGTAAAGCGATTGGAATTGCAGAATTGGTTCCTGGAGCTTATTTCATTACAATTGATGAAAAGAATATTAAATTTATCAAACATTAAAATTTTAAATAAATATAGATATTGTCCTACTGTATTTATAGACTAATAGTGTTGAAAAGTGAAACCTTATCAATTTTTTAGATTTAAACTTATAAAAGGTTTTATTTTACTGCCTTTTTAGTAAATTAGCACATCTAAAAAATTACTAAAAATGATCTCTGAAAAATACCTTCAACATTTACAGAACGAACTTCAGAATATTGAGAATGACGGACTTTACAAAAGAGAAAGAATCATCACTTCCCAACAGAGCGCAGAAATAGAAGCTAATGGAAAAAAGCTATTGAACTTCTGTGCCAATAATTATCTGGGATTATCCAACCATCCGGAAGTAATGAAAGCATCTCAGGAGATGATTCAGTCTCATGGTTATGGAATGTCTTCTGTTCGTTTTATTTGTGGAACACAGGATATTCACAAAGAATTGGAGAAGAAAATCGCTGATTTCTTAGGTCTTGAAGATACTATTCTCTATGCTGCTGCATTTGATGCGAATGGTGGAGTTTTTGAACCCCTTTTTACAGAAGAAGATGCTATTATTTCAGATGAACTGAACCACGCATCAATCATTGATGGTGTTCGTCTTTGTAAAGCAGCCAGATACAGATATAAAAACAATAATATGGAGGATCTGGAAGCGCAGCTGATTGCAGCTTCTGAAAAGAACCACCGTTTTAAAATTATTGTTACAGACGGAGTGTTTTCTATGGACGGTATTGTTGCAGATCTGAAAGGAGTTTGTGATCTTGCCGATAAATATGATGCTTTGGTGATGGTAGATGATTCTCACGCAACAGGGTTCATCGGAAAAACAGGCCGTGGAACTCATGAAGCTAATGAAGTAATGGGTAGAGTAGATATCATCACTTCTACCTTAGGAAAAGCTTTAGGAGGAGCTTTGGGAGGATTTACTTCCGGTAAAAAAGAAATCATTGATATGCTGAGACAGCGTTCAAGACCTTATCTGTTCTCCAACTCTTTAGCGCCTGGTATCGTAGGAGCTGCATTAAGAGTACTGGATATGATTTCAGATGATACTTCACTTCGTGATCAAGTAATGGAAAATGCAGAATACTTCAGAACGGAAATGAAAGCGAAAGGATTCGATATTCCTGAAGGTGATGCTGCTATTGTTCCGGTAATGCTTTACGATGCACCGCTTTCTCAGAAAATGGCCGAAAAGCTAATGGATGAAGGAATCTACGTAATCGGATTCTTCTATCCTGTAGTACCGAAAGGAAAAGCAAGAATCAGAGTACAGTTATCTGCTGCCCATACCAGAGAGCATCTTGATAAAGCGATTGCAGCTTTTGAAAAGGTTGGAAAAGAATTAGGAGTGATCTCTTAATCATTGAATTGATTACAACAATGAAAATATAATGTTCGGCTCGGGCAGCTTCGCTGCCCCGAGCCGAACTATTTTTTATATAAATCTGTTTTTGATTGGGTTTTCCTGATCAAAAGAAATTTATTTTTAACAATTATATAATAAGCTTATCTTTGCTTTTAATTTTTTCTGAATGCTTTATACAATAATCAAAGCGCTGCACATTATTTTTATGGTAAGCTACTTTGCGGGAATTTTTTATCTCGTAAGGATTTTCGTCTACTATAAAGATACCGATGAATTTCCGGAAGAAAAAAAGAAAATTCTGAGAGAGCAGTATACTTTTATGGCCAGAAGGCTTTGGAACATTATCACAGTTCCTGCGGGAGTCATTATGGCCGTTTGCGGACTGGTGATGATCTTTTTAAATCCGGGATTAATGAAGATGGGATGGTTTCATTTAAAACTGACATTCCTTATCGGACTTGCCCTTTACCATTACTGGTGCTGGAAAAAAGTGCTTCACTTAAAAGTTCTGAATGGAAGTACACTGCCCATTGCCAATATCAAACTGAGACAGGCTAATGAAATTGCAACATTCATTCTGTTTCTGGTAGTATTTACCGTTATTTTAAAATCGATGGTAATTGAATACTGGTGGCAATTAATCGCAGGATTTTTCGTTCTTGTATTTCTGATTATGATGACAGTGAAACTGGTTAATAAAAATAAAAAAAACAAATAATTGTGGAGTAGATGTATTTCAAATACATTCATCCTTTCTACATCTTATAAAAAACTATGATTGCAATTTTAAAGAAAGAACTTTGGAGTTACTTTGGAAACTGGAGCGCATGGGTGATCATTGCCGCCTTTAGTTTGATAGCGACTCTTTTCCTGTTCTTTTTCGACAACGATTCTAATATTTTTGAGATCGGAATGGCCTCACTGCAGAGCTATTTCGTATTGGTTCCATGGCTGTTGATGTTTATCATTCCGGCACTTTCCATGAAAACTTTTGCGGAAGAACAGCAAACCGGAACATTAAACTGGCTTTTCTCACAGCCGTTGAAAGTTTCAGAACTGGTGACAGGTAAGTTCCTTTCCGTATGGATTGTTGGGATTTTATGCCTTATTCCTTCCCTGATTTACCTTTATACGGTATATGTTTTGGGAGTTCCTGCAGGAAATATTGACCTTGGAATGACCTTTGGAAGCTATATTGGACTGATTATCTTAATCGCTGCATTTTCAGCAGTGGGAATTCTGGCTTCTTCACTATCTCAGAATCAGATTATGGCTTATCTGCTGGGTGTTTTCATGTGCTTTATCATGTATTTTGGAATCGAACAGCTGGCAAGTTATAAGTTATTGGGAGGTGCGGATTTTATCCTTCAGAATATTGGCTTCTATCAGCATTTCTTAGGCTTTACAAGAGGGCTTATTGATTTTAAAGATGTAGCTTATTTTGTACTTGTTATCGGTGCTTCATTAGTATTGTCTAATCATTTTATTAACAAAAAGAAGTAGAATCATGAAGAAGTTCAATGCTAAATCTCCATTAGGAATTTTCTTAATTGCAATTATTCCTTTGGTTATTATCCTGACCTATTCGGGAATCAGATTAGACTTAACAAAAGAAAAAAGATATACCCTTTCTGATAACACCATCAAAGTATTGGAGTCTGTTAAAAAGCCTCTGACGGTTGAAGTGTATCTGGAAGGAGACTTTCCGGCAAGTTTCAAACAGCTGCAAAGCGAAACGAAATTCATGCTGGAAGAATTCAGAAAAATTAATCCGAAGATCGATTTTAAATTTATCGATCCGATTAAAACAAAAATGTCTCAGGATACTTTGATGGCCATGGGAATGCAGCCGTCTATTCTTCCGGATGTAAAAGATGGAAAGATCTCACAGATCACTCTTTTCCCTTATGCGGTGATTAAACATGGGAATGACGGAGTTTCCATCCCGTTGGTGGTTCAGCAGGCAGGAATTGATGCCGATCAGCAGTTGACGAGATCCATTGAAGGATTGGAATACAACCTTATCTCCAATATCAAAAATATTGCAGCTGCTAAGAGAAAGAAAATCGGGATTCTGGTCAACCATGATGAGCTGAACCCGGATGAATTCCAGGGATTTGTACAGCTGGCCATGGAAAACTATGATGCAGGACCTATTATTCCTAAAAATCAGACAGAGCTTTCATTAGAAGATGTTCCGTTATTAAAGCAGATGAGTGCTTTGGTGATTGCAAAACCGAGAAAAGCTTTTACCGATAATGAAAAAGTAATTTTGGACCAGTACATCATGAATGGAGGAAAAACCCTTTGGATGATTGATGCAGTAAATGCTGAAATGGATACTTTAACACGATCAAAAAAAGTAATGCCTTTCCCGGTTGATATCAATATGACCGACTTCTTTTTCAATTACGGATTGAGAATCAATCCTGCTTTGGTAAAAGATGTTAAAAAGTTTGCCCTTTTAAGACTGGTTACAGGAGAAGTGAGTGGAAATCCTCAGTACACAAGCTTACCCTGGCCTTATTATCCGCTTGGAATTGCTGAAAATAATAATCCGGTTACCAAAAATATCAACCCTGTAAAATTTGAATTTCCGACTTCCATCGATACATTAGGAGGAAGAAAGAATATCAAAACAAAAGTTCTTTTCGAATCCAGTGAAAGAACATTACTGAAACAGGTTCCGAACTATGTGGATCTGAAAGAAATTGCAAGTGTAGACAGCCTTGGACAAATGGAAAAGCCAAGTACACCGAAGATTTTCGCTGTAGCATTGGAAGGTAAGTTTAATTCTGCCTATGCATCCAGAATTGAAAGAAAATCTTACCCTGGGTTCAAAACATCCAGCCCGGAGAATAAAATGATCGTTATTGCAGACGGAGATGTAGGAAGAAACAAAGTGATCAAAGGAAAACCGCTTCCATTAGGTGTAGATTTGTTGACAAATGAACAGTTTGGAAACGAACAGTTCCTTAGAAATGCTTTGGATTATCTGTTAGACGACAGCAATCTGATGGAACTGAGAAACAGAAACATTGAGGAAAGGCTTCTCGACAGACAAAGAATCACCGAAGAAAAATCCACCTGGCAGTGGCTGAATTTACTGCTTCCATTGGCCATTATCGGTCTTATCGGAGGATTGTTCTTCTGGTTAAGGAAAAAGAAATTTGGATAAAATATAAAACTCCCGAAAGAGAAATCTTCCGGGAGTTTTGTTAACATTGAAGTAATAATAAAAATCTATCTGGACTTCAATTTTTTATTCTCTTCTTTTAAAGCTTCCACCTGTTCTTCCAAAACTTTAATATAGCTCTGCAAATTTTCTACAATGGAATCCGGAATACTGTGGAAGTTGTTGAAATAGCTGCCTGCATTATCGTTAAAAGTAGTATTGTCATGATTATTATGGACAATAGCTGTTTTTCTTTCTTCTTTGATATCTTCTACAGGAACATCAAGCGCTTTAGCAAGCTTTTCCCATTCATCATCATATATTCGTACTTCATCATTCTCTTTTCGGGAATAATTGGAGACATCTGTGGATATTATTTTAGACATATATTCTTGTGTGTAGCCTCTTTGCTTTCTTAGATTCTTTAGCTTTTCCATAACGACTTTTATATTTGTGTCTTTGTACAAATATAATAAAATGGAACAAGGTTTTAAACCTATTTTGGAAATGATTCTGATCACTGGTTTTGTTACAGAAAAGAGAAAGACTGTTTCCAGCCCCGGAAACAGTCTTTATTATTTTTTTGATCTTTATTCAGAACTCAATTATTGCCATTTGCAAAAATTAAGCTCTTCCCTTTCATAATTTTGATATGAGTGTTGTATAAAACATGTAAATAAATTACTGCTGGTAGGCTTCCTTCGGGAGTAAGGCTGCTGTTTTGTAATAGCTGATATCGGTAGGAATCTGTGCCTGAAGATCCTGGAAAGTATCATAATCATAATGAATCCAGTTTTCTTCATGATCAGGATCAGGGGTTTTGTCTACCGCCAGTTCCAGTTTTCCGTCTTCCTGATAGCTGCATTCTATAGCGGCATATTTTTCTCCGTTTTCGTCGTTGGTATACCAGCATTTTATGGTTCTTTCAAGCTGTGGCTGATGGGTTTCGTTATCAATTACCTGTGAACAGATGAAGTTTTCAGGATCGTCTGTTTTGAAAACGGTTTTAGAAATGAGGGGCAGATCATCTACAGATAAAGAATATAATTTATTGGTAGAAATAATAAAGCCATCGGCAGTTTCTTTTTTTTCGATATCAAAAAAGTCAGATTTTTCTTTAAGATAATCCACTACCTTTGCCTCGTCTTCCCGGTCACTTAGAAAATAATTGATGTTGTAAACACTGTCTTCGTTGATAAATTCAATTTCTTTCAGGAAATCAGAACCTTCCTCATAATAATACAGATGATATTCGCTCAGCTTCACAGCTTTACTTTTGGAAATAATCTCTCCAAAAATGTTTTTGTACACTTTTCTCATTTTTAATCATGTTAGTTTATTTCATCTATTAGCTTAAGTGGTGTGGCAAAGATAAGTTTTCTTTTTATCTTAACTTGAAGTATGAAGTAGTATTTATTTCGTAAGTATTCTATATGTCCTTTATAAAATCCTCGTATTCGTAATAAAACCTTTCGAAACCGTCCATTTTGTCCACAAAAAATTCAAAAATTTCTTGCCATGTATTTTTATTAAAAATGGAGATATTATGTTTTTCAACCCATATTCTGCTGATTATCTTGCCGTTTTCAAGAGTAAAATATTCTTCTTTTTGAAAATCTCCGATAAAATCTTTTAAAATATCTTCCAGAGACCAGATCTTTTCGTAGTAGGCATTTCGGAAGATTTCATCTTTCATTTCGATATCCAGAGAAACTTCTGCTTTTTTTTTGTCGGCAGAAAATTTAAATGCCATGTCCTTGATTTTGGTATCGTAAAGAATCCATTTCCTCGGAAATGATCTTCCAAAAGCTGTCCAAAATTCCTTTTTTAGTTGCTGTGCTTCTTGTTTGCTGAACATATCGCAAACATAATGATTTAATAGGAGAAAGGCAATATTGTGGTATCTAAAACCGTAAAATTACGGATAAACAAACATACCTTTTTACCCTTTTATGATGTAGATTTCCTGTCCTTTTTCAAATATTAAACAATTTTCGTATTTTTGCTTTAATGCTTTCAAAAAAATCTCAATATGCGTTTAAGGCGCTTTCATATCTTGTAGAAAAAAGAAATGAAGGTCCGATTCTTATTTCTGAAATTGCGGAACATAAAAAGATTCCTTTAAAGTTTTTGGAAAACATCCTTCTTGAATTGAAAAAAGCGGACATCCTCGACAGTAAAAAAGGAAAGGGTGGAGGATACTTTTTCAAAGAAAATCCGGAAAATGTAAAACTGGCGAAGATCATTCGTCTTGTCAATGGTCCTATTGCCATGCTTCCCTGTGTAAGTTTGAATTTCTATGAAAAATGTGATGACTGCAATGAAGATCATTGCGGGCTTCATGATGTGCTGATAGAGGTTCGCGATGCTTCCCTGAATATTCTTGAGAAAAAAACTTTAATGGATCTGGTAGATTAACCCGGTCCTTTTTTTTTGAATTAATAGTCTACTTGTTTTGTAGGATAAATATTTTATCAGATATTTGCACTACTTCAAATGAATAAACTATGATTTCAAAAGAAGAGGTAAACCCATTACAAAAGCTTACGCCCCCTAGTACTGAAGTGCATTCAGTGGCTGAATGTATTATATCCGGAAAAATTTCCTCGCAAAGAACTACAGAAAACAGATTGTCATTACATGTCTTTGTTGTCAATCATGCTGATGATGAGACAATATGGATTAAAACGGTTTTGTGATATGGTGATTTCAAGAAAAATTCAGGTAAGGTTGAATGTGCTTTTTGTGACGGCTGCTATTCTGTCCATTGTTGTTTTTTCAATGTACGAACTGGGATATCTGGAAGAATTGCAGGGTATTCTGGCCAAAGATCATTATATTTTTTACTGGATGCTTCTGGTAGGTGTTTTTGCAGAAATTGTTGCAGGTTCTATGGGAATGGGGTATGGAGTCATCTGTACTACAACGCTTATGCTTCTCAATATTCCGCCGCATATTGTAAGTGCAAGTATTCATTCTGCAGAAAGTTTCACCACTGCTGCAGGAAGTCTCAGCCACATCAAATTGAAGAATGTAAGCAAAAGCCTGGTAAAGAAACTCGCTATTCCAGCTGTAATTGGAGCTGTCATTGGAGCTGTAAGCCTTACTTATCTTGGAGAATATTATGCGAAAGTAACTAAAACATTCATTGCTTTTTACACTTTATACCTTGGATTCCAGATTTTATCAAATGTATTTAAAGAAAAACAGAGTAAAGCCCTGAAAAGAAAAACCAACCTGACCAGACTGGGTGTGATAGGAGGTTTTATAGATTCTTTTGCTGGTGGAGGCTGGGGACCTTTGGTAACCGGAACACTGATTAAAAATGCATTCACTCCAAGATTTGCCGTAGGAAGTTCCACAGTAGCCAAATTTATTCTTACTTTAACAGCTGCCATCACTTTTTTCCTGACCCTGGGAATCCAGCATTGGAATATCATTCTGGGACTTTTGATTGGCGGAATCATTACCGCTCCTTTTTCCGCAATGCTTACTGCTAAGCTTCCCGTCAAAAAAATGTTTGTGATTATCGGAACTTTGGTGATCGTAATGAGTTCTATAACTATTTATAAATCAGTTTTTAATTAAAAATTATGCGTGGTGTGGAAAAATAAAAGGGTTAAAAAGATATTCGGCTTTGAAAATATTTTACTTTTACATCACTAAATATTAGAACATGAATTTACATATCATTGCACTTTTTAAGTTTAATGAAAATTATCTGATGGACGCTGTAGAGCTGTTTCAGAATCTTGTGAAAGAAACAAGAAAAGAGGAAGGCTGCCTGCAGTACGATCTTATTGAAGATAAAGATAATAAAGGAACTTTCTTCCTGATCGAGCTTTGGGAAAGTGTTGAGCATCACAACATGCATAACGGTCAGGATCACCTTTTAGATTTCCGTAAAGATGCATCCAAAATCATGGAAAGCTCAGTGGAAGTTTATAAAGGATTTAAGATATACTAAGACATAGAGAAAAGATAAAAGGCGGTTTCAAGAATCTGAAACCGCCCTTTTATTAGAAAAAATAGAAAGTATTAAAATAGAAAGTTTATTTTACGATAAGCTTTTTCGTCTCCGAATAGCCACCGTAAGTAATTTTTACAAGATAATTTCCTGAAGGGAGCGTAGAAAGATTCAAATCCTGTTTGTAGAAACCTGCCTGATTAGCCAGTTCAGCTGTATATACCTTTTTCCCGGTAAGATCATAAACTTCTACATTCCCTTTGTTGCCTGCTTTTTCTTTAACATCAAAAAGAACCGTTACTTTTTTATCCGCGGTAGTAGGGTTAGGATAAATACCGAAAGAAGCTTTTTTTCCTACTTCAGTAATTCCTAACGTTTCCGTGATCTTTTTGTATTTGAAATACATATTTCCTGTACTGGCACCACCATTGGTAGTAAAATACATTCTGTAGTAGTCATTTCCTTTTTTTACGTAGTATACCACATCACTTTTTACTGTACCGATTCCTTTCCATGAATGTCCTACAGTAGTAATAGCTGAAGAGAAACTTGTACTGGCAGGAATAGAATTGGCTGCTGTTTGCTGTGTTTCAGGCTGTACCATTGCTACTTTTACGGTTGGACTCTGGATCGCTCCGGAAAGTGGGTACATCTGTACTCCCATATAGAATGTATAATATTTTGTGAATACAAAATCCCATGCTGTTCTGGAAGGCTCCAGATTAGGAACTTTTGCTCCGCTATCAAAAGAGAAATAGTTGAAATAAGAATCATCTGTACCGTTAGCAAGCGTTCTTGTTTCCGTAGCTCCCCATGAAGTACCATTCCATTTTGAATATCTGAAAGTATATCCTGCAAAGGCATCTTCAATAGCAAACTTAATATAAGCTCCTGAAGCATATTTTAAAACAAAAATAGCTTTCCCCTGAATATGGTGATTCATTGGGTTGTAAACTCCCCATCCTGTTGAAGGGATATTAGGATTTGGAGAGGTCACTGGCCCCTGCTCGAAAGCTCCCTGACTCCAGTCAGTGGTCTGATCCGGATTATAAAGAGGGGCTCCCCATGAAGCTTCATTGCTGATGCTGATATTATCCCAATCGGCTAAATTGGTGGAGGCGGTGTACACTTCAATATCTTTAGCATCATTAACTCTGGATCCGAATGCGTAGTTTGAGTTTCTGTAAAAAGCAATATCCCACGTATTGGCTGGCTGAGAAATCATATTACCATCTGCAAGGTTTACAAACACTCGGTTTTGATATCCGCTTCCCATAGTCATGTTTACCTGTGAATATCCCAATGCATCAGTCTGCGCCAAAACAGTCTGCTGAACAGACATTGCGAATACTGAAGCCAATAATAGTTTTGTTTTCATAATTTATTTTTTAAATCCTTATTTGGAATGATTCCACAAAAATATATAATTATTTTTAATCAGTCTAAATAAAAACATGATTTTTATCGTGTTTTTATGTTAATCATACCAATGCATAACAAAATTAGAGTGAAGAAAAAGCCGGTAAGATTTTCCTACCGGCTTTAAAAAAGGCAAATAATAGTCTGATAAACCTTATTTTTTGATGAATTTTGACTGGATTGTTTTTCCTTCCGCAGTTTCAATATTCATGTAATATACACCAGATTGAAGGGTGCTGATATCAAATCTTTGTCCGGTCAGCTTGCCTTCTGCTGCTTTTTGTCCCGCTGCAGAATAGATCTGAATGTTTTTAGGATCTTTTTTAATAATAAATTCTAAGGCTGACTGATCAGAATTTAAGGCAAACCTGAAATTTTCTGTGGATTTATTGTTGTCTGATATACCTAAAGAAGCAGTGGTATTATAAACGACATTATCTACCTGAATGGCTACGTGAGTAGCGGTAGGAGTGAACTTAAATACAATGTATGAACCTGTGGATGCCGGAATATTCACACTGATATTCTGAACTGTGCCAATAACCGATACATTAACAGGGCTTCCTACAGGAACGAAAGTTGACATATCTGCAGGATTAGACGCTACGCCTACCTGAATGCTTCCAGGACCAGGAGATGGAGACACTAATGTAGTGTCAAAAGTTAAAGTTTTATTTCCTGTTGGAGTTTCAATCTGTGGAGTAATCAGATAAGAAGAACCTGTTGCGTTGTTTCCTGCATACGACTGGACAAATCTGTTAGAATCTCCTGCTACAATCATTCTTGGAGGTACAGGAGGAAACTCACCGGTTATGGGTGCAACGATGGCAGACCATCCAGACTGTGGGAAAGTAGTATTCCCTGCTGTAAAATTGTTGAAATTTTCATTGATGTTAGATACCTGAGCATTAGCCGTTAAGGCTGTAAATATCAGAGTTCCTAAAAGTAATTGTAATTTCATAAGATTATTTTTATTTAGAATTATTACACAAAAATATATAATTATTTTTAATGAGTCTAAATAAAGTTTTATATTTGTCGAAAATTTGTACCCTTATGAAGAAGAAAGTGCTTTCCGTTCTATCATTATCCGTGGCCTTATGGATGAATGCGCAAGAAAAGGATTCTCTTTATCAAAAGAAAATTGAAGAAGTTGTTATTACAGGACAGTACATGCAGCAGTCCATTAACAAATCCATCTATAAGGTTGATGTTATTGATGCTGAGCAGATTAAAAATATGGCAGCAACGAATGTTGCCGAGGTTTTAAATCAAAGTCTTAATATACAGATCACTCCGGATACGCGTTCAGGAAATTCCACGGCCAATATCATGGGACTTAACGGTGATTATGTAAAGATCCTTATAGACAATATTCCGGTAGTAGGGGATACAGGACTGGGAAGTAATATAGACCTTACCAAAATTACCCTAAGCAATATCGAAAGAATTGAAATTGTAAAAGGAAGCATGGGGGTTGAATATGGAAACGGAGCTGTTGCAGGAGTAATCAACATTATTACCAAGAAAACCAATACAAAGAAGATCAGTGTAAGAGGCTCATTGCAAGAAGAAACAGTGAGAGACAACTATGATCTTAAGAAAAAAGGAAACGGAAGGCATATTCAGAACCTTAATGTAGATTATAATATCAGCAATGAATGGTTTGCCAGCATCAATTTCAATCATAATCAGTTTATGGGATACGAAGGGGAAAGCAAAGGTTACAAATATTTCGGACAGGATAACCAAAGAGGGTATGAATGGAATCCGAAAGATCAGTATGATGCCTCTGCATTGTTGAGATATACAAAAAACAAAACCACATTCTTTTACAAGTTGACATATCTTAACGAAAAATTCAATTTCTATAATCCGGAGGTCAACAGAAATCCTCTTAATGACGGATTAGGCGGGGTTGCCTACGAAAGCAGAGACAGAAGATACAACACAGACCGCTGGATTCATCAGTTCAATATTCAAACTAATCTGGGACATATCCGATACATGGGGGATTTTTCCTACCAGAACCAGGACAGGAAATATTACGACTATAATTACGATATTCCGAACAGACAAATAAAGAGTCGTCAGGACGAAAAGTCTTATTATAAAACAGATGTCATCTACTCAAGAGGGATGTTCAGCAACTTCCTGGATAGTAAAGTTTTTGATTTCCAGTTGGGGTATGAATTAGACTACACCAATGGTTATGCCGCTTTAATTGCCGGAGACTTCTTTGGTGAAGCGGTAAAAAGAAAGATCTTTACCTATTCCAATTTCCTTTCTGCAGAATGGAATGTTTCAGACAAATTCTCTTTAAGACCTGGAGTAAGACTTTCCCTCAGTGAAAATTTTAATAATCAGTACAACTATTCATTATCAGCAAGATATAAAACTTCTGAAAATTCAAATCTCCGGGCAATTGCAGGATCAGCAAACCGTTTCCCGAAATATGATGAACTGTACACGTATTTTGTGAACCTTAATCATGATGTACAGGGAAATCCGGATTTACATCCTGAAAAAGGCTTTTCCGCAGGCCTTTTCTGGAACCAGAATTTTTCAGCAGATAACGGATGGAAAATTGCATACGGAGTAGATGCATTATATCTGGATGTACGTGACAGGATTGAAATGGTGATGGTAAAAGAACCTTCTACCTACAAATACATGAATCTGGATACGTATAAAAATCTATTATTCTCCGCTAATATAGATTTCAGAAAAGATCGGTTTGCCCTGTCTTTAAGGGGATCTGTAAATGGAACATCGGTATCCGTGAATGATTTGAAATCTTCTTCCCCAACAGATTTCCAGTATCTGGTACAGGCGGGAGCTTCAGCAACTTATAAACTGAAAAGTACCGATACCAATTTTGCCCTTTATTACAAATTCACGGGTCCGGACAGAATGTATGTGTCAGATGGAGCGAGCGGATTCCGACTTGGGAAAGTGGATGGTTTTCATATGATGGATTTCATTGTGAGCCAGCCTTTCTGGAATAAGCATTTTGAAATTTCTGCAGGGGTAAAAAATATATTCGATGTAACAAGACTAAACTCTACAGCAGTGGCAGGTTCAGCCCATACAGCGGCGAATGGGTTTGTTAATTTATATTATGGCAGAAGCTATTTTGCCCGATTAATGTTTCAATTTTAAATAATAAGTTACGATTATGAAGTATTTAAAAATAGTATCTGTTCTTTCGATCATGGCTGCCACACAGTCTTGTCTTTCTGCTGATGAAGATCCGGTTTCGGTTCCTCCTATGACAGGATCTGAAGTAAGTGTGCAAATTGGTGGTCCTACAGAACCTAATCAGGTCTGGATTGATTTAAGTGATTATACCAATCCGGCTGTCAATAACAGAACAGACTGGGATCTTGGTTTTTATAGCGGTGATGCGTACAGAGTGATTATGAATAGCTCTCTTGCCATGACGGTGATTAAAATACCGAACGCTTCAGATATCAGTAAAGTAAAAGAAGCTGATATATCAAGTCTGAAAGACATTGCTCAGGTAGGAACATTTGATGCTGCCAATATGAAATATGTTGACAATCCTAATGGTGACTTCCTGAATCAGACTTCAGGGATTGATGCCATCAAAGAAAATGATGCCGATAATCCTGTATATCTGATCAATCTTGGTAGAGAAATACCTTCTGCAGCCAATATCGGAGCAGGTTCCGTTTCTCTGTCCGGAGATCCGAGAGGATGGAAAAAAATTCAGATACTGAGAGCTCAGAATGGATACAAAATACGCTATGCTGAAGTGAATGCAGCAGAAGCAGACGTAAAAGAATATATCATTACCAAAGATACAGAATACAGCTTCTCGTTCTTCAACCTGAAAAAAGGAACACCTGTAAAAATTCAGCCTAAGAAGAAAAAATGGGATCTGGCCTTCACAACGTTTACCAATGAAGTGTTCATGGGACCTGCAACCAGTGCAGGAAGCTATTTTTATGCGGATTTTGTAACAACCAATACCCTTAATGGAGTAGGAGCTTATCAGGTGACAGTTACAGGAAGTCTTGATGCTGCTTACAATGCATTTAAACTGAAAGATGTAGAACCTGCAAAATTTGTTTTCAATGACCAGAGAGCGATTGGTGATAAATGGAGAACCACTACCGGTACAGCATCCAATCCTGTGCCTTTCGTGTATGCAGACCGTTTCTTTGTATTGAAAGATGCTGAAGGTTTTTATTTCAAGCTGAGATTCAATACCATGAAAAACACAAAAGGAGAAAGAGGGTACACCAATTTTGAATTTGAACCTTTATAAATAATCAAATAATAGTAGATCATGAAAAAATTCATCCTTGCAGCTTCTGTTCTTGTAGCAGTATACTCATGCAAAAAAGCAGAGGCAGGAGCAAAAGAAAATACTACAGAAGCTTCTTCTGAAGCACCGGAAACCAATAATAAAATAGTAACACTAAACGGAGGAATTACTGAAATCGTAGCTGCTTTAGGCCACGAAAAAGAAATCGTGGGAACTGATGTTACCAGCACCTATCCTGCCTCATTAAAAGCTACAGCGAAAGATTTAGGTCACATGAGATCCATGACAATTGAGCCGATCATGGCGGTAAACCCAACATTGATTCTGGCTTCTGATAAAGATATCAATCCTGAATTAATGGGGAAAATTAAATCTTCAGGGATTAAAACTGAAGTTTTTAAACAGGAATACACAGTTGAAGGAACTAAAAAACTGATAGAGCAAGTAGCAAAAGCAATCGGAAATACAGATTATCAGAAATTAAACGATAAAATTGATGCTGACTTAAAGCAAGTACAGCCTATCGCTAAAAAACCAAAAGTATTATTCATCTATGCCAGAGGGAACATGCTGATGGTAAGCGGTAAAAATACTCCAATGGCTTCATTGATCGCCCTTGCAGGCGGAGAAAATGCAGTGTCAGATTTTGAAGATTTCAAACCATTGACCCCGGAAGCCGTTGTAAAAGCTAATCCTGATGTATTATTCTTCTTCGAAACCGGTTTACAGGGTGCGGGAGGAAACGAAGGAGCGCTAAAAATGCCGGGAGTATCTCAGACCAATGCAGGTAAAAATAAGAAAATTATTGCGATGGACGGAGGTTTAGTATCAGGTTTTGGACCAAGAGTAGGAGAAGCAGCAGTAGGATTAAACAAACTTTTAATTGAAAGCACGAAGTAAACTATACTTTTATCTTATTATAAGTGCGGTACTGCTTATCATTATAGCAGTGCTGTCTCTTAATACAGGAGTTTATGATTTCGGAGAAAACTCTCCGTTCAGGGCGCTGTGGCAATTGATAAAAGGAGATTCCGGTTTATCATTGAGTGATAAATATGTGATTTGGGACGTAAGAGCAGCCAGAATAATCATGGCCATTTTAGTAGGAAGCATGTTGTCGGTTTCAGGAACGAGTCTTCAGGGGCTTTTCAGGAATCCTCTGGCAACGGGAGATTTAATAGGACTTACCTCAGGAGCAACCTTGCTGGCGGCCATTGCGATTGTTTTAGGAGGACATTTCAAAGAATATCTTCCTGAAGCTGTACAATTTTCACTGGTAGGAATAGCCGCTTTTATCGGTTCTTTCTTATCCATGATGCTGGTGTACAGAATTTCAACAAGCGGAGGGAAAACCAATGTAGTGATGATGCTGCTTACCGGAGTTGCCATTACAGCTATCGGGTTTTCGATAACCGGATTTTTGATCTATATTTCAAAAGATGAACAGCTCAGAGATCTTACTTTCTGGAATCTGGGAAGCCTTGCCGCAGCAACATGGACGAAGAATATCATTCTCGCCATTGTGATTACCATCGCCTACATCATTTTATTACCCAAAGGAAAAGCCTTAAATGCAATGATGCTGGGAGAAAAAGATGCACAGCATCTGGGAATCAATGTGGAAAGGCTGAAAAAGCAGATCATTATCACCGTTGCTTTAATGGTGGGAACCTGCGTGGCATTCTCGGGAACAATTGGTTTTGTAGGTCTTATTATACCTTATATTTTAAGGCTTTTATTCAAATCCAATTATGCTTTTATTTTGCCTTTATCAGCAATATGCGGAAGTATTTTGTTACTGATGGCAGATACCTTCAGCAGAAGTATTGTAGCTCCTTCAGAACTGCCGATCGGAATTTTGACAGCCTTAATGGGAGGTCCTGTTTTTATCGCTATTTTGGTTAAATTTAAAAAATCACTGTAATGATCAAGGCACGCCAGATAAATTATAAACACAAAGAATTCAGGATTCTGGATGGAGTAGATGTCTCTCTGGAATACGGTGAATTTCTCGCCATTGTGGGGCCGAACGGAGCAGGAAAATCAAGTCTTCTGAGTGTATTGGCGGATGAGGTAAAATCTCTCAATAACAAGGTTTTGTTTAAAAATAAACCTATTAAAGAATGGAATATCCAGGAACTTTCAAAACACAAAGCCAAGTTTTCACAGCATAACAGCAATGATATTCCGCTTGAAGTGAAGGACGTGATCATGATGGGAAGGTATCCCTATTTCGATGCCCAGCCCGGAAAAGAAGACCTGGAAGCCATGAATGCAATGATGTACGAAACTGATATTTTTCATCTCAAAGAAAGAGAATACAACACCCTTTCAGGAGGAGAAAAGCAGCGCGTACATCTATCAAGAGTGATGGCGCAGCTTGAAAATAATATCGCCCATAAGGTGGTTTTTCTGGATGAACCTTTGAATAATTTAGATATAAAACATCAATACAAAGCATTGGAAATTATCAAAAATTTCACAAAAAAAGCCAACAGTGCCATTGTTGTTTTACATGATCTGAACCTTGCTGCCCGGTTTGCAGATAAGATTTTATTAATGAAATCAGGACAGGTTTCCGCCTATGGAACTCCACAGGAAGTTTTTACTGAAGAGAATATCAGCAATGCTTATAACTTTCCCTGTACCATCTGCGGACATCCTATTACCAATAACCCAATGATCATTTTTGGATAACCATGGAAAAAGAAGAACTTAAAATCCTCGCTCAGAATCTTGCCAATCCTCAGGGAGAAAAAGGCATTGAGATCGGTGAAATGATGAATGCCACGAATATCAGCATGACATTAGAAACGATCAGAACACTTTCGATAGATGACGGCCAGCAAATCCTTGAAATAGGACACGGGAATGCCGCACACCTGAAAAGTATCATGAGCCTTGCCAAAAACCTCAGATATACAGGGATTGATATTTCTGAAACCATGCACAATGAAGCCAAAAGGCTCAATAAAGAATTTGAAAATCAGACAGAATTTGTTTTGTATGAAGGGAAGAAGTTTCCTTTTCAGGATGAAACTTTTGATAAAATATTTACCGTAAACACAGTCTATTTCTGGGAAAATCCGGTGGAATTCTTAAACGAGATCTGCAGGATTCTAAAAGATGACGGAACATTCGTTCTGACATTCGGACAAAAAGAATTCATGGAAAAACTACCGTTTACGGAATATGATTTTACCTTGTACAGCAACAGCGAAATGGAAGAACTGATCTCAAAAAGTCATTTTAAGAGAATGAAAACTTCAGAAAGAGAAGAAGATATAAAAAGTAAAACAGGAAACGAAACCCTACGAAGAATATATACAATTTTAACCATAAAAAAGTAAAGTAATGAGCACATTAGTTAATGACTTAAAAGAAAAATGGGAAGCTCTGAAAGCAGAAAATCCACATATCAGAATAAGAAATGCAGCAGCACAGTTAGGAGTAAGTGAGGCAGAATTATTGGCAACAAGCATTGGTGAAGGAGTTAGTGTCCTGAACCCGGATTTTCACGGAATCCTTACAGATGCTGAGCAATTAGGAAAAGTAATGGCTCTTACCCGTAATGATGAATGTGTTCATGAAAGAAAAGGAACGTACCTGAACGGAGATTTCAGCAGTCCTCATGCACAGCTTTTTGTGGGGGAAGATATTGATCTCAGAATTTTCCTTAACCATTGGAAATTTGCTTTTGCTGTACTGGAAGGTGATAAGAAAAGTCTTCAGTTTTTCGGAAAAGACGGATTGGCACTTCACAAAATTTATCTGACGAAAGACAGTAATGAAGCTGCTTTCGATGTGATTGTAGAAAAATTCAAATCAGAAGATCAGAATCAGGTGCTTGCGTTTGAAGCAGCAGCTCCAAAACAGGCGGAAAAAGCAGATTCAGATATTGATGTGGAAGGCTTCAAAAAAGCATGGACAGAACTGAAAGACACTCATGATTTTTTCATGATGACAAGAAAATACGGCGTAAGCAGAACACAGGCTTTACGATTGGCTCCGGAAGGATTTGCTAAGAAAATCGATAATGCCAAAGTAGTCAACATCCTTGAAGATGCTTCTGAAAAGAATACTCCGATCATGGTTTTCGTTGGAAACAGAGGAATTATCCAGATCCACACAGGAAATGTGAAGAAAACACTTTGGCATCAGCAATGGTTCAACGTGATGGATCCTGATTTCAACTTACATCTTGATGTAACGAAAATTGCAGAAGCATGGATCGTTAAAAAACCTACTGAAGACGGAGAAGTAACCGCTATCGAAGTATTCAACAAAGAAGGTGACTTTATTGTTCAGTTCTTCGGAAAAAGAAAGCCTGGAATTCCTGAGCTTCAGGAATGGAAGGATCTTGTAGAAGCTTTAGAGAAATAATAATTAGATGATTTGAATGAGACCGTTTTGTTTGTAAAATTCAAAGCGGTCTTTTTTATGAAACGATCTGCAAGTGCCGGAATATTTGTGTAATTTGTGACTAAATATAAATAAAATGAAAAATATTTTCATAGCGATACTGCTTGCCGGTGTCTGTGCATTGAAGGCACAGGACTTAAAAGCATATCAGTTTTATGATAAAAAAGGAAAAGAAGTAAAGACAGAAAAGCTGGTAAAAGAACTGGCAGATTATGATGTGGTCTTTTTTGGTGAAAATCATAACAGTTCTATCAATCACTGGCTTCAGCTTAAAATTACGGAAGCTTTGTTTGCGAAAAAGAACGGTCAGCTGATCTTAGGAGCAGAAATGTTTGAAAGGGACAATCAGGCTCAGCTGGATCAGTATTTAAACGGGAAATTTGATGCTAAAACATTCAAAGATTCTGCCCGTTTATGGAACAATTATGCAACAGATTACAAACCTTTGGTAGATTTTGCCAAGGATAAAAAACTGAATTTCATTGCAACCAATATTCCAAGGAGATATGCCTCTCAGACTGCAAAAGAAGGTCTTGAGTCCTTAAATAAATTAAGCGAAAAAGAGAAAACCTACATTGCCCAGTTGCCAATTAAAGTAACGTTAGACACTCCGGGATATCCTGAGATGAAAAAAATGATGGGAGATCATGCAGAAGGAACAAAAGTGATGAATTTCATTTCAGCTCAGGCTACAAAAGACGCTACAATGGCGGAATCTATCCTGAAAAATTACCAGGCCGGAAAGACCTTTATCCACTACAATGGAAACTATCACAGCAAAGAATTTGGTGGAATTTATTGGTACATCAAACAGAAAAATCCTAACCTGAAAATGGCAGTAATCTCCGTTTTTGAATCAGACGATTCTGAACTGAAAGTTCCGGCTAAAGACTATATCCCGACAGACTTCAATCTGATTATCCCGGGAGATATGACGAAGACTTTTTAAACTTTCAACAGTTAGAGTGAAAAATATTCAATAGAAACGGGCTTTAGCCCGTTTATTTTTTATATCAACTTCCATTGGCTTTAGCCTAAACATAATTATTGAATACCTTTTAATCATTTTTACTTCACAATATTTACCTTTGTATCAGATTCAAAAACATATGAAAAAAATCTCTATCCTGCTGATCTTTTTTATCGGGCTGTTCAATGCACAAAAACTTACTTCCAATGAACTTTCCATCATCAATCAGGGAGATGTTAATAGGGCGTTGCCTATCTATCAGACAACAGATGCCAATCAGCATAAAACCTTGCTGAGTATTTCTTCAGAAGCAGATCCTCTTGATCCTAACACTGCTGTTCTGGTAAAAAGGATGAAAGAATCTCTTCTTTCAACAGATGGTGGAGTAGGCATAGCAGCTCCACAGGTGGGAATCAACAGAAAGATTATCTGGGTGCAGCGTTTTGATAAAGAAGGAACTCCGTTGGAATATTTTATTAATCCAGTAATTGTTTGGAGATCTGATCTTCAGAACCTCGGTCCTGAAGGCGATTTATCTATTCCTGATTTCAGAGATCAGTTTTACAGAAGCAAAGTTATCCAACTGGAATATGTGGATTTGAAAGGACAGAAATATTCAGAAATCGTAGAAGGTTTTACTGCGGTGATTTTCCAGCATGAAATCGACCACCTTTTCGGCATCCTGATTTCCGATAAAAAGGAAAAAGAGAAAAATGATTCCTATAAAAAAGTCGATGCCTATCAGAAAAGTGATGTCATGAAGGACAGAAGGTAATGATGAATGATGAGTGAAATTCTTGAGCATTATATACATAAAAAATATTCTCAATCATCTGTGCCCATCTGAGAAATCTGTGGGAAAATAAAAAAAGGAGCTGTTTCCACGGAAACAGCTCCTTTCGTTATAACTATGCTTAAAAAAATTGGATTAATCGTTGTTGGTGACTGAAAGTTTCACCTCCATATTATTTCTGGTCGCATTAGAATAAGGACAGATCTGGTGTGCCTTTTCTGTCAACGCCTGCGCTTCTTCAAGAGAAACTCCGGGAATGTTAACATCCAGTTCTGCAGCCAGTCCGAAACCACCATTCTCAAGCTGACCTATGCTTACCTGAGCGGCTACCGTTGTTTCTCCTGTCTTTACTTTAGAAAGACTGATCACTCTGTTCAGAGCACTGTCGAAACATGCGGAATATCCTGCTGCAAAAAGCATTTCAGGATTGGCAAAATCATCATTGGCTCCTCCTAAAGCTTTTGGCATTCTAACATCAAGATCCAGCACTCCGTTTTCACTTTTTACATGGCCGTTTCTTCCTCCCTGAGCAGTGACCTGAGTTGTATATAACGTTTTCATTTATTTTCTATTTTGTTTAATATTTTTAACACGGTGTCTTTAAGATGCAGCAGCTCTTCCGGTTGTATTCCCAGTTTTTCCTGGATTTTTCCCGGAATCTCACAAGCCTTCTGCTGAAGCTTTTTCCCGGCTTCGTCTAAAAATACTTCAACCACTCTTTCGTCCTCTTTTTTTCTTTTGCGGATAATAAATCCTTTAGACTCCAGTCTTTTAAGGAGAGGTGTTAAAGTACCACTGTCCAGAAACAGTTTTTCTCCGATATGGGTTACCGTAAGCCCGTCACCATCCCATAATATCATCATCACAAGATACTGAGGATATGTAATGCCGAGTTCATCAAGAAATGGACGGTAAAGCCCCGTAATCTCTTTGGCAATGACATATAGCGGAAAGCAGATCTGATTTTCCAGCTTGGGTGTTTTCGGGTTTTCCATAATGTTTGAGTACGAAAGATTCGATGAAGGTATTACTTTTTTATGATAAATTCATCCATTGGAATTCTGACTTTTTTCATAGTAGAAAGCCAGTCATTCGCTTCGTCACGGTATCCAAGATATAAAAGGCTTACACTTTTTAATCCCAGTTCTTTTAGTCCCAGTACTTCATCTACCACCTCATTGCTGAATCCTTCTGCCGGTGTACTGTCGATTTTAAGCTCTGCAGCCTGCGCAAGGGCAATTCCTAAAGCGATATAAGTCTGGCGTGCAGTGTGTGCAAAATGCTCTTCGGGAGTCTGTGCACCGTATATTTCTTTTATTTTATCGGTATAGCTTCCAAAACGGCCTCTCGGAAGATCCCTTACGTCCGTATGATAATCATAAACTTTGTCAATCTTTTCATTAGAATAGCTGTCCCATGCCGCAAAGACCAAAACGTGAGAAGAGTCTCTCATTACTTCAGGGTTTAAAGCACCTGCTACCATTTTTTCTTTCAGCTCCTGGTTTTCCACAACAATAATTCTGAAGGGCTGCAATCCCGATGAAGTAGGAGCCAGTCTTGCTGATTCTAAAATCGTATTAAGGTCTTCCTGTGATACTTTTTTGGTCGGATCATAAGCTTTTACTGCATGTCTCCAGTTTAAATTTTCTATTAATGACATTTTTCTTTTTGTTTTTAAATTAAACTACTTGGCGATTATTAAACTTCATGATTTTACGTTGAAGTAAATTAACAGTACAAATGTACGCTCAATTTAATTGTGTACAATTTAATTTTAAAAGATTTTATTGATGACAATTATTGATGAACTTTAAAAATATAAAAGAAAAAGAGCAAAATAGCTCAGAGTCATAGGTGAATAAGGTATTTCACGATTCAGCCAATTCCGCATGATTCGGATTTTTTCAAAGTCTTAGTATTCCAATCTTTGCAATAGAATTTAAACTTAAAACAATGCAGAGATTTAGAAATAAAACGGCTTTAATTACAGGAGGAACCAATGGAATGGGTTTGGCTACCGCTCAGAAATTTATTGATGAAGGAGGATCAGTGATAATCACCGGACGAAGTGAAGAAACGGTGAATAGAGCTTTAGAGAAACTTGGAGAAAAGGCTTTCGGAATTGTTTCCAATGCCGGAAATATGAAAGATCTGATGAACCTGCAGCATGAAATCAGAAAATATACAGAACAGATTGATCTGGTTTTTGCCAATGCAGGATATGGAAGATTTGCTCCCCTGGAATATGTGGATGAAAATCACTTTGATGAACTGTTCAATATGCTGGTCAAGGGACCGTTTTTTACGGTACAGCAGGTGTTACCATTAATGAAAAGCGGCAGCTGCGTTATTTTCAATACTTCAATGGCCACAGATATTGCTATGGCTAATTTTTCAGTGTATTCTGCAGCAAAATCTGCGGTGCAGTCGTTGATCAAAACATTTGCTTTAGAACTTACAGAACGCGGCATTCGTGTCAATGGAGTAAGTCCCGGGCATATTAAAACCAATATTTTTAATAATACGGGCTTAACCGGAGATCAGATTGATAGTGCCATTGATGAGATTATTCCCACGATTCCTTTTAAAAGACAGGGCGAACCGTCAGAAATAGCCAATGTAGTTCTGTTTCTTGCTTCAGAAGAAGCTTCCTATATTCATGGAGCAGAAGTGAAAGTGGACGCCGGAATTTCGGTGATCAGATAATCCTGATTATTTGACTTCTTTAATTTCTTTGATGATATTGGTTTTATTTTCAATACCGATATTATAGGTCTTACCTTTTTTAAAGCTTTGGGTTGCTTTTTCCATAAGGCTTTTGTATTCCGGTGATTTTTTGGAAAGATAAAAAACCTGAGCACTGATTCCAATAGCGACACGTACCACTTCATTCGGTTTGTCGGGATCTTCCATGATATTTGAAATGGTGGCATTATTGTACCACGTTAAATTCTGCGGAGTGGAACTACCGGAACAGGATGTGATCATAATAAATAGCAATAATAAATAGGACCAGGCTTTCATAGCAAATAGTATTAAGTAAAAAGCTCCTGCAATATATCAAAATGTAAGCAGGAGCTTTCTATAAATTAATTAAAATCCACAGCTTGCCACACTAGGAGCTGGGGAAGGAGAACATCCTGAAAGGGATGAAAATTTAGTCAATACACAATTGGTATTTACATAGTTGTTGTCATACAGTAAAGAACCGGCTGGACTTCTGTAGTATACGTTTCCTGCTGTATTGGCATAAGAAGAAACAGAAGCAGATCCACAGCTTGTATTGGTACATGCAGCTCTCCATGCAGCGTCAGTTACAGGTCCGCTGGAGAATAATGACGGGTCAATGATTCTTTTTTCAACAATTCCTGAAGCATTTTTGAAGCTTACCAAAATGGCTACGTGATATACCCATGAAACACAGCATGTTCCTGTAGATGCTCTAAGGTTACCATACACGAATTGCTTTTCACAATCGTAACCTGCATTCAAAAGGATTTGTCTCATTTTGTGCGCTCTTGCATAGCAGCCATCCACAGGATATCTGAAAGTGATACATGGTGAAGAGGCGGTAGAAGTTCCACAAGCCTGATTTTTAATCTGTGCAAAAAGACTGTTTAACGTCGCCAGATTAGGAATGATACTTACTGCCTTATTACTTTCCCCTCTTTCTTCTTTGTTGAATACAGATTTGAAATAACGGATATCATCAGCAGTTGCTTTTTCTACCTTTGCGATTTCGTTAGAATTGGCTTTCAGGAAAATCTGAACAGGAGTTTCGTTTTCTACAGCTTCTTTGATCATGGAGATATAGCCCGCATTTTCTTTAGTATCTTTAATTTGATACGGTTGCGCTGAAACCATCAAGGAAACTTTAAACTTTCCATCTTCTTTTTCAATCCCTACCGGAACAGTTTTGCCGAAATCTTTCATTGCAATGTCGTTAGACTCTTTAGCAACAAGATTCGGATCCTGATTGGCGGTCGAATCTGAGCAGGCATTAAATGACAGTACCGTCACGAATACCATCATGGATAACAGAAATTTTTTCATAGCTTTTATATTTTGGTGATTAATTTTCAGTGAACTTTTTAATTGTGATAGTTCACTTATTTGTGACATTAAAAATAATAAAAATTAAAATATATGCAATGTTTTTTTGAAAAAATAAATAATTCTGTCGTTTTATTGGTTTTATGATATTGAAAAAGATGAAAAAATGATCGTTTTTATAGGGATATTCAAGGAAAATAGAAAATTTTTAAAATGGTGAAATCGGTTGTTTTTTACGCCTTGGTTTCCTACGGAATAGACAAGTTTGATGGATAATTCATCACTAGAATACGGATGTTTTTAGTACGTATCTTTTCTTTACTCGCTTTGTCATTTCATAGGAATCTAAACTCTTATTTTATCCTCATTCATTATTACAGGATTTCTGAATCTGGATTCCTTTGGAATGACAAATGTTGTGGATAATCTAAGCGAATAAAAATAACATTATCATAAAACTAAAAGCCCGGGTTCAATCGTTGAAACCGGGCTTATTTTATTGTAAGTAAACTTGACTATTTATAAATCAATTCTGCCTGAAAAACATCCGCGAAATGCTTTCTGATCTTTGCTTTCAGTTCTTCCATTTCTTCCGGTGTGAGTTCTCTTTCAAGCTCTCTTTTTAAAGAAGTAACCTGCTTATCCTTAATCCCACATGGAATAATGTATTCAAAATAACGCATATCTGTATTCACATTCAGTGCAAAACCATGAAGGGTAACCCATCGGGAAGCTTTCACTCCCATAGCACACATTTTTCTGGCGTAAGGTTTTCCTACATCCAGCCAAACTCCGGTCTCTCCCGGGGAACGTTCTCCTTTAATACCATATTCGGCAATGGTTCTGATGATCACTTCCTCCAGATTCCTCATATATAAATGGATATCTGTGAAAAAGTTTTCAAGATCCAGAATAGGGTAGCCTACAACCTGTCCGTAACCATGGTACGTAATATCTCCGCCACGGTTTACTTTCACAAACGTAGCATCAATTTCTTTCAGCTTATCAATACCGGCAAGCATATTTTCTTCATGTCCGCTTTTTCCTAATGTATACACATGAGGATGTTCCACGAAAAGAAGGTGGTTGGGAGTAATATTATGCTGTTCGGCAGGAAGATCCCTGTTTTTTATTTTGGTATCAATGATGTTTTTCATCAGTTGTTCCTGATAATCCCAGGCGGGCTGATATTCTTTGATTCCTAAATCTTCAAATTCTACTGCTTTATTTTGATTTGTATTCATTTCAATTTTTGATATACAAATTTAGTGAATTTTACCCTTTTATGGAATGGATAAAATCTATGGCACTTTTCTTCCAGTTTTTATCCTTAAGCAAAATATTCACAAAAGATGTTCCGATGATACCGCCATCCGCTTTTTCCGTTACGTTTTCAAAATCTTCCTTAGACTTAATTCCAAATCCTATCATTACCGGGTTTTTAAGTGGAAGAGATGCAAGTCTGGAAAGATAATCCTCATTTTTTAAAACCGCATTTTCATTTCCGGTGGTAGAAGAAGAGCTTACCGCATACAGAAAGCCTGAACTTAAAGAATCCAGATAGATCATCCTTTCATCAGAGGTTTCCGGGGTTACAAGAAAAGTGAAATTAAGATGATACTGTTTTAAAATATGCTGATAATTTTTCTCAAATTCAATAGGAGGAAGATCGGGTAGGATCAATCCTGAAACACCGCTTTCCGCACAAGCCGCACAGAATTTCTCAAATCCGAAGCTCAAAACCGGATTGATGTACCCCATCAGAATAACCGGAATTTTGATTTCGTCTTTGATTGCTTTCAATTGGGAAAGGAGTTTTTCAATCGTCATTCCGTTTTGTAAAGCCAGTTCATGAGCTTTCTGGATCACAGGGCCATCTGCCACAGGATCAGAATAAGGCATCCCGATTTCTATCATATCTGCTCCGGAATCCTGAATCAGTTGTATAATATCAGCGGTATCTTCCAGTTGCGGAATTCCTGCTGTGAAGTATATATTTAGTTTTTTCATTTTTTTTTTATAGAAGTTAGAAATTAGAGGTTAGAAGTTAGAAGGTGAATACTTGTTATTACTAATTTCTAGTATCTAACTTCTAATTTCTTTAAGATATGTTTCCATATCCTTGTCTCCACGGCCGCTCAGGCAAATCACCACAACATCATTTTCATTAAATTTCTTCTTATCCAGAACAGCCAGTGCATGAGAGCTTTCCAATGCAGGAATAATACCTTCCAGTCTGGTAAGCTCAAAGGCACATTTCAAAGCTTCATCATCATTAATGCTAAAGAATTCAGCTCTTTTTTGTTTAAATAAATGCGCATGGAAAGGTCCTATCCCCGGATAATCTAATCCTGCAGAAATAGAATGCGGCTCAATGACCTGTCCGTCTTCCGTCTGCATCAGAAGGCTTTTGCTTCCGTGAAGAACTCCAAGCGTTCCTAAGAATGTAGTCGCAGCAGATTTTCCGGAATCTACCCCCAGGCCTCCGGCTTCAGCAGCAATAATTTTTACTTCTTTCTCTTCTACAAAATGATAAAAAGTTCCTGCAGCATTACTTCCTCCACCCACACAGGCAATCACATAATCAGGATTTTCTCTACCGGTTTTTTCTTTAAGCTGCTCTTTGATTTCTTTTGAAATAATGCTTTGAAATCTGGCTACAAGATCCGGAAAAGGGTGTGGTCCCACGACACTCCCAATCACGTAATGGGTAGTTACAGGATTGTTGATCCAGTCTCTTAATGCTTCATTTACCGCATCTTTCAGCGTTTTTGATCCTGAAGTGGCAGCTACCACTTCTGCACCCAGCATTTTCATTCTTGCCACGTTGGGTGCTTGTCTCTGGATGTCAATTTCTCCCATATAAACAATGCACTCAAGACCAAGCAAAGCACACGCTGTAGCTGTGGCAACACCATGCTGTCCTGCTCCGGTTTCAGCAATAATTCTGTTTTTTCCGAGGCGTTTTGCCAATAAAACCTGTCCCAGAGCATTATTGATTTTATGAGCTCCGGTATGGTTGAGGTCTTCACGTTTTAAGTAAATCTGAGTCTTATATTTATTACTAAGATTTTTAGCAAAATATAATGGGGTAGCCCGCCCAACATAGTTTTTAAGTAAATCCTGATATTCAGCCTGAAAATCTTCAGATTCTATGATTTCAAGATAGTTTTTTTGCAGTTCTTCTACATTAGGATAAAGCATTTCGGGGATAAAAGCTCCTCCAAATTCTCCATAATATCCGTTTTCGTCGGGGTTTTTATAATTCATTTTTTTATTCTTTAGTCATTAAATAAGCATTGTTTTGTGAATTCAGCTGATTGAGCCGTTCTTTTCTTTCCTGTGTTGTATGAAAAATCAAAATATCATCATCTTCAGCATTCGCCCACTCTGAATCCACACTTTCTTTGATCATTTTGGCTTTGTCGTGTAGAATTTCTACATCACACTTTTCATAAAAAATACGAAGATCCGAATGGCAGAATCCAATTGTTTCCAGATTTCTCTGAGTAACATTTTCTTTGAAATAACGAACCAAAGCAGCTCCATACCCTTTCTTTTTATGAGCAGAAACCAGCCCTACAGCCTCTGCAAAGGAGTAATCTGTATCTGCTATTTGTATGGTGAAATCAAAATTCACTCTCATAATGGCCAGTATATTTTCATCCGTATCCATCAGAAAATGAAACTCTGAATCTCTGAAAAAAGAGCGGAAATAGGATGAATTCATGGTGCTCCAGGCAGAAATATCCCAAAGCTCCAGAATGTGTTTTATTTCTGCTTCTGTTAAATCTTTCGTTTTTTTTACTTGATATTTCATGGGTTTAAGCTCTTAATAAAGGTGAGGTGGTAATCGTACTGTTGTTTCGTAATCAGCTTTTTATAATATAACAATTCTATTTTATGTGTTAAATCAATTAAGGTTGCCTTATCTATTTCCGACTGATACATGGTAATGGCAATTTCCAGATTATCAATTAAAAAATAAGGATCGGAATCTTCATACAACAGAAAAATTTTAGCATAAATCAATCCCAGGTCATACTTTACACTTGATCTTACATGATTTTCTAAAAATTTATCTGAAATAATGACCAGATAATAGCTGTTCCATAAGCTGATTCTTTCAAAAAAATACTGGATATCACTTTCTTTAAAATCTTTAATAATACAAATGAAATCAGACAATAACCCTCCCACTTCCCAATGTTCTGTATTGCTGTCGTTCTCAGAAACAAAGCGGTACAGATTCTGAATTTTATCATTCCCGAATTTAGGCGGAAATAATGTTTTATAAAATGTCTTCTTTAGCAAATGTATATTCATCCTTGTGTGTTTTTTGTGTTATTTATTTTACTGAAACAGGGTTTTAAACTTTCTTATTCTGTCGATATTTTTACTGCCGGGTTCTGTTTCAAATTTTGAATTGATATCTAAAGCGAAAGGCTGTTGTTTCAATGTATCAATATTCCCTATATTTTCCTCGGAAATACCGCCGCTTAAAAAGTAGGGCAGAGGGATGTCGAATTCATTCAGAATACTCCAGTCGAATTGTTTTCCCGTTCCGCCGAAGGCTTTACTGTCAGTATCGAATAGGTAGTATGTGACAGGTGGCAGATTGGAGGTAAACGTTTGTGCTATTTTATCTTTATTATCAGAATCAATATCTCCTATTCTGATGACTTTAATGATTCCAACCTCAGGATTTAGTTTTTGTCTTAATCCGGCAATGAAATGATTGCTTTCATCACCATGAAGCTGAACGAAATTCAATCCTGCCTGCTGAACTGCTTTTAAAATGACATCTGTTTCTTCATTAACAAAAACACCTGTTTTTCCCCGATGCTCAATAGCTGAGATCTCTTCCATACTCAGATGATTCAAAACATATCTCGGGGATTTTTCATAGAAGATGAAACCGAGAAAATCTACACTCATAGAAATCAATTCCTGAATCTGATCCGGTTTTGTAAGACCGCAGACTTTGAGTTGAGGTGGCAGGTTAAAGGTTTTAGGTGGCAGGTTCATTGGTATTGAGTTTAAATTTGAGAAGCAAATTCTTCAAAAGCGTTGGCCGGATCTGTATTTTTCATGAAATATTCGCCCATCAGGAAACCGTCAAATCCTTTTTCTTTTAAAAATTGAAAATCTTCAAGACTGTAAATGCCGCTTTCTGCAACAGATAAAACTCCTTTTGGAAGCTGGTTTTTCAGCTGGACAGAATGCTGCAGATCTACTTTGAAATCTTTAAGGTTTCTGTTATTAATTCCTGCTAAATCAATTTTCGAATTGAAATGTTTCAGTTCATCTTCCGTATGAATTTCCAGTAAAACCTCCATTTTCAGTTGATGAGCTAATTCTGTAAATTCCTGAACCTGATTAGGTGAAAGACATGAAGCAATCAACAGAATAACATCTGCTCCTATACTTTTTGCTTCATAAAACTGATACTCGTCAATCATAAAATCTTTTCGCAGAATCGGAATGGTAATCTCATTTCTTACATCCTGAACATCATTTAAATTTCCTCCGAAATAATCATGATCAGTCAGGATAGAAATTCCGCTTGCTCCAAATTTTTCGTAAGCTGAAACTACTTCCAAAGGCTGTACACTATTGTTTATGATTCCTTTTGAAGGAGATTGTCTTTTAAATTCAGCGATAATTCCGCTCTTATTTTTGATAGATTCTTTCAGAGAACAGGTTGGTCTTCCAAAAAAAGCCGTGTTTTTTAAATGATCAAGAGAAATGCGTGATTTTGCTGCTGCAACTTCCTCTTTTTTTCGTTCAATAATTTTATCCAGTATAGTCATTTCTTGTGTTTAATTTTGGTCAATAGTGAATTTTGCTTCGCAAGTGAATAATGAATTTAATTAATCAAAAGATTAAAACTGTTTAATGCTTTTCCGCTGTGCAGACTTTCCTGAGCGAGCAGAAGACAGTCATCATACGTCCCGAATTGATGAGTGTTGTACAGGGCTACTGAAGCATTGGCCAGGATCACAGAGTTCTGCTGTTCCGTACCTTTTCCTTCCAGAATATTCATAAATATTTTTGCGGTTTCCTGAATGGAGTTTCCTGCTTTAATATCCTCCAGCGTTACCGGGTTGAAGCCTAAATCTTCCGCAGAATAGATTTCTTCACCGTTTTTTGTGATGATTTTGCTGTCATCCGTAAGGCTTATTTCATCATATCCATCCAGACCATGTACAAGAATAAAGTCACGTTCCTCTTTCTGAAGCAGATACTGATAAATTCTTGCAATTTCCAGATTGTAAACTCCAATCATGGAAAATTTTGGTTTTGCCGGATTTACCAATGGACCCAAGAGATTAAAAAATGTCCTTAATCCTAAAGACTTTCTCAATAAACCAACCGATTGCAGTGCAGGATGAAAATAAGGAGCATGCAAAAAGCAGATGTTGGATCTTTCCAGATCTTCATTCAATTGTTCTGAACTGCTTTTAAACTGATATCCCAGTTCTTCCAGCACATTGGATGAACCTGTAGTGGTAGAAGCTCCGTAATTTCCATGTTTTGTTACCTTCTGTCCGGTTCCGGCTACTACAAAGCTGGCAAGCGTTGAGATATTAATGGTGTCTTTTCCGTCTCCTCCGGTTCCTACAATGTCAATGGCATTACCGGCATCTATATCTACAGAAACGGCCATTTGTAATAAAGCTTCTCTGAAGCCTTCCAGTTCTGTTAGTGTGATGCTTCGCATCAGGAAAACACTGATGAAAGCCGTCACTTCCGCAGCATTGAATTTATTCTGTGCAATCTCAATCATCATAGCCTTAGCTTCAGATTTGGACAGCGTATTATGGTTGAACAGGTATTGCAGTATTTCTTTCATTTGTGGTGTTTTTATGGTTGTTGAAGGACTTTCTAGGGTTTTCATGACAACAGAAAGTTTTTAATGATTACTTCTCCTTCCGGCGTTAAAATGCTTTCAGGGTGAAACTGTACTCCGTGTACATCATAGGTTTTGTGCTGCAAAGCCATGATCATTCCGTCTTTATCTACAGCCGTTATTTCCAGTTCTTCCGGGAAACCTTCCGGATTTACTGCCCAGCTGTGGTATCTTCCCACTTCCAGTCCTGAACTTAAATCTTTGAACAATTTGGTGTTTTCTTTTACCAGTTCAGTAGTGGTTGCTACTCCGTGGAAGATCTCAGTCAGGTTGATCAGATTTCCTCCGAAAGCTTCAGCGATGGCCTGCTGGCCAAGGCATACTCCAAAAATACTTTTGGTAGGAGCATATTCTTTAATAAGGTCTAATAAAATACCTGCTTCTTCAGGAATACCGGGACCTGGAGAAAGGATGATCTTATCATATTTGCCAATCTCTTCCAGGGTAATTTCATCATTTCTTACCACATCTACTCTTTGGTTCAGAATTCTTTCAATAATCTGGACAAGGTTATACGTAAAGCTGTCATAGTTATCGAAAACGAGAACTTTAAGCTGTGGCTGTTGAGTGTTTATATTGTTGTTCATTGCTTTTTTGTTATGGAGTTGCTGGTTGTTTTTGTTGCTGGTTAATAGTAGGGCTTATTTTTCAACTATTTTTTCTGCTTTTTCAACAGCTTTTTTCAGGGCGTTCAGTTTGTTGTTGACTTCCTGCAGTTCACTTTCAGGGACAGATTTTGCTACAAGACCGGCACCTGCCTGATAAAATAATGTGTTGTTTTTGCTTAAGAAAGTTCTGATCATAATGGCCTGGTTGCAGGTTCCGTTCAGTCCGATAATTCCGATACAGCCGCCGTAATATCCGCGGGAATCTTTTTCGTATTGGTTGATCAGCTGTAGCGCTTTATGTTTTGGTGCTCCGCTCAGAGTTCCCTGAGGGAAAGTAGCGGAAACCATCTCAAGAGGATTGATATCATCTTCAACATCTGCCGTTACTTCACTTACCATATGAATAACGTGAGAGAACAGCTGAATCTCCTTAAGCTTGGTAACTGTTACATTTTTTCCAAGTTTTCCAAGATCATTTCTTGCCAGGTCCACCAGCATGGTATGTTCTGCGTTTTCTTTAGGATCAGCTTTTAAAACTTCAATGGCTTCAAGGTCTGCTTCAAAATTTCCCGTTCTTCTGGAAGTTCCTGCAATCGGGTGAATAATTGCTTTATTATTTTTGATGATTAACTGGCTTTCAGGGCTGGAACCAAATAATTTATAATTCCCGTAATCAAAATAGAATAGGTAAGGTGAAGGATTGATATTTCTCAAAGCACGGTATACATTGAATTCATCTCCCTTGAATTTCTGTTCAAATCTTCTGCTCAGAACCAGCTGGAAGACATCTCCGCGCATACAGTGTTTCTGAGCCGTTTTTACCAGTTCCAGATATTCTTCATTGGTAATATTAGAGGTTTCCTCGCTTGTTTTTTCAAAAGGATAAACCGGAGTATTCTGATTTTTAATAAGATTTTCCAAAAGATGAAGTTCAGATTTTACCCCATCAATAAAATTTTCAATGATATGCATTTCATCATTGAAATGATTGATAGCAATTACATATTGGTATAACCTGTATCTCATAACAGGAATTTCAACTTCCTTGCTCTGTGGTTTAAGATTGATGTTTTCAAAGAACTGTACCGCTTCAAAGCTTGTATAGCCAAAAAGGCTCTGAGCTGTCTGCTCTATTGGATCATTCGTTTTTTCACATTTAAAAATATTTCTGAAGTTTTCAAATACATCTGTAATCTTTTGATCATTAATCAATTGTTTTACAGGAGCTGAAGCGGGAAGCTTAATTTCAAATTCGCTGAGGTTTTTCACTTCAATTCCTGCAATGGCATTCACGGCGATAAAGGAAAAATTATTATCAATACTTTTTGAATCCGAGCTTTCCAGAAGAATGGTATCACGGAATTTATCCCTGATCTTAAGGTAGATATTCATGGGAGTATGAAGGTCTCCCAGTGTTTTTTTCGAAACAGTTTTTATTGTAATTGTGTTGGTCAACATTGTATTGTTTTTTGTAAGATTAAGGAATAAAAAAAGGCTTTAACGGTATCCGTCAAAGCCTATATATTGTTTTTTGATTATTTCTGCTGTAGTTAACAACATGACAATACCTTCAGACCCGACGAAGAGTTTGAAAGCCACCACCAAATATTGTTGTTCATTTTTAACATGGGACAAATGTAGAAAATTTTTTAATACCAAGAATAAAAAATATCAAAAAATACAAAAACTTAATATAGAAATCTATTGTTTAAGCTGTTCGAGTTTATGTTTCAATTCCTTAATCTTTTAAAAGCCGTCCGCTACAACCGTTTAATATAACCAGTTGAAAAACAGAATTTTTGAATTTTAAATCATGAATCAAATATGAAAAATTTATTGATTTATTCTTTTAATTAATAGTCGAGATTAATGATTAACAAAGTTTTTCTTATTGATAGTCATTCCACAGGCTCAGGCTGACAATTCGAATACCAACCGAAATTTTTGAGTGTTGTCAGGCTGGGCCTGTCGAAGATATTATTACTAAAAGGGATAGATCAATTATTTTATTTAAACGCGGAAGGGGCGCAATGATTTTGTTGATGATAAAATATCTTTCGCAAAGGCATTTCACTCAGCAAAGAAAGTATTGGTCTTAGCTAAACGAAGTGGCTTTGCACAAAAAAATAAACGCACTATAAAACAAATTGGCCTTGCAAACATAGCGTTTAAAACAACTATTTTACTGGTTCAGACAAAGGTGTATCAGGAGTTCCGCTGTAAAAAACAATTAAAGTCACTCCTTTATCTCCCGTTTTTCCTCTGTGGCCCATATTCACCATCTCGGGCAGCACCTCACCTTTACGAATCCACTGTGTTTTGCCGTCTTCTTTTCTTTCTACCTGAATTTCCCCTTTTTCTACATAAGCAGCATTAATAACAGGATGCTTATGCCAGTCTAAAGCTTTGTTGGGAGGTACCGCAATTTTAAGAACCGAAATTTCCGGCTGTGTAGCAGGATAGGCCGGATATACGGTTCCATCCCATGATTTAGTTGTTTTTAAAAGTGTCACCGATTCTATTTTATCTGAATATTGTGATTGTGGTTCGTTGGAGGAATTGTCACATGAAATAAAGAGGCAAGAGGAAACAACAAAGAAAGTTGCAGCAAACAATTTTTTTTTAGTCATAAGCTTCCTATTTATATTTTGGTTTGGATAATCCGTTATACAAAAATAACTAAGCTTATTTAATTTCTCCAATGTTTGAATTATTTTTTTTATTGATTGGATTAAAACCCGGTCTGTAAAAAATATTTCTTAAAGAAAACATTTGTCATAAGTTTAAAAGTTTATTTTTTATATTTTTGTTTCCAAATTAGAAAAAAATGAAAAAAGTATTAGCAATCGCATTTATCGGAGGTTTATTATTAGCAAGCTGTTCAAAAAAAACAGATCACTCTTTACAGGACAGCAACACAATGCTTGAAGAGCCAGCAGCAACTACTGTTGTGGATTCTACTGCTAAAACTGCTGCTCCAGCTGCTGCAACTCCGGCTGCTCCGGCACCAGAAGCTGCTAAAACAGATTCTACAGCAAAGAAATAATGAAAAAAATACTTTTAGCAGGAACTTTGGGTCTTATGATCATTTCCTGTTCTAAAAAAGAAAATACAGCAGAAGCAGCGTCTTCTTCTGAAGCAGTTGCTGTTTCAGAACCGGCTCAATCTAATCTTTCAGGTGATCAGATCATCGAAACATTGGACTGTTCAGGATGTCACTCTGTTAATGAGAGAATGATAGGACCTTCTTATAAGGAAATTGCAGGTAAGTACTCTGAAAAGGATACGGAGCTGCTGGCTTCCAAAATTATAGAAGGCGGAAGTGGAGTATGGGGAAGTGTGCCTATGGCTGCCCATCCACAGGTATCTAAAGAAGATGCCAAAAAAATGGTGGAATATATTTTAAGTCAGAAGAAATAAAATATGTCCGCTGAAAAATCCAGTCTGCACACAAGAAATCTGCATCGTAATCCTTATGATTTTGATCAGCTTATTTCTTGTGTGCCGGAACTGAAACACTATGTTTTTACAAATGCTTATCAGACGGTAACCATTAATTTCAGCATTCCACAAGCAGTCAAACTGCTCAACAAAGCCTTGCTCTTACATTTTTATAACATTAAAGGCTGGGATATTCCCGATACCAATCTTTGTCCACCGATCCCCGGAAGAGCAGATTATGTACATTATATTGCGGATCTTTTGGGCAAAGAACTTAATGAAACTCCAACAGGAAGTTTTGTAAAAGGACTTGACATAGGAACAGGAGCTAATCTTGTGTATCCTTTAATCAGCCACAGATCTTATGGATGGATGATGACAGCAACAGATATCAATCAGGATTCTTTGAAAAATGCTCAGGATATTTTAGATCAAAACCCGGATCTGTCTTCCGTTATTCAACTGAAAAGGCAGCCTGATACAGATCATATCTTTGTCCATATCATCAAACCTGAAGACAGATTCACTTTTACGATGTGCAATCCCCCTTTTCATGATTCTGAAGAGTCTGCTGTAAAAGGAAATATCCGAAAAACAAAGAACCTTAAAATCTCAAAATCCAAACAGCCTTTACTGAATTTTGGCGGTCAGCAGTCGGAATTATGGTGTGAGGGCGGTGAACTGGCTTTTATCACTAAAATGATCAATGAAAGTTCATTATTTTCATCGCAGGTTCTTTGGTTCACGTGTCTGGTTTCTAAAAAAGACAATCTCAATAAGCTTACTAACCTTTTAAAAAAAGTCAAAGCTGTAGAGGTCAAAACGATTGATATGGCTCAGGGACAAAAAGTAAGCAGAATATTAGCCTGGACGTTTATTCCCCAAAAGGACAGAAAAACCTGGTTGATTTAAAATTCAAAGTTTAAAGTTTCCAGCACGATAGCTCAAATTATGAGACTAAATTAACTAATAATAGGGTGTCTTGCTAAGTGAAACGGCTTTGCGATCGTTTTTTTATCATTATAATAATAATCTTTGCGACCCCATCGTTTAAATACTTCAATTATGGGTTCCAATACATTATATCCCTTATCTCAACTCCATTCCTTGTTCACTTTTTAAAATTTCTGAAAAAAGCCATTGATGGTCAGGTCAAAAATGCCTAAATTTGTAAGCTTTTAGAAAAATAAGAAATGCAATTATCAGAACAAGAAATCATTAGAAGAGAAAAGCTGAATAAGCTTACTGAAATGGGGATTAATGCTTTCCCTGCGGATGAGTATACAATTACAGATACTACAGAATCTATAAAACAGGACTTTTCTGAAAGTAAACAGGTAAAGATCGCTGGTAGATTAATGTCCCGCAGAATTCAGGGGAAGGCTTCTTTCGCAGAATTGCAGGATTCTAAAGGAAAAATTCAGGTTTATTTCAACAGAGACGAGATTTGTCCGGGTGAAGATAAAGAACTATATAATGAAGTATACAAACACCTATTGGATATTGGTGATATTATCGGTATCGAGGGAGAATTGTTTACGACTCAGGTAGGAGAGAAGACCGTTTTAGTAAAAAACTTTACCCTTCTTACGAAGGCTTTACGTCCGCTGCCTCAGGCTAAAACTGATGAGAACGGTGTTGTACATGACGGGTTTACAGATCCTGAATTAAGATACAGACAGCGTTATGTAGATTTAACGGTAAATCCACAGGTGAAAGAAATTTTCGTGAAGAGAACAAAACTGTTCAATGCCATGAGAACATTCTTTAATGACGCTGGATATTTTGAAGTGGAAACACCTATTTTACAGTCAATTCCTGGTGGAGCTGCGGCAAAACCATTCATCACGCACCACAATGCACTGGATATTCCATTATATTTAAGAATTGCCAACGAATTGTATCTGAAAAGATTGATCGTAGGTGGTTTTGACGGAGTATATGAGTTCTCTAAAAACTTCAGAAATGAAGGGATGGACAGAACTCACAACCCTGAGTTTACCGCCATGGAAATCTATGTAGCGTATAAAGATTACAACTGGATGATGGATTTCACTGAGAAATTACTGGAATTCTGTGCTATCCAGGTAAACGGAACTACAACGGCGACGTTCGGAGAACACAATGTAGACTTCAAAGCTCCTTATCCAAGAGTTTCCATGACAGAAGCGATTCTTAAATTTACAGGATTCGATATTACAGGAAAAACAGAGAAGGAATTATACGATTTTGCCAAGTCTATCGGTATTGAAGTGAATGAGACGATGGGTAAAGGAAAATTAATTGATGAGATCTTCGGTGAGAAATGTGAAGGAAACTTCATCCAGCCGACTTTCATTACAGATTATCCGATCGAAATGTCTCCATTAACAAAGAAACACAGAAGCAAAGAAGGCTTAACAGAGCGTTTTGAATTAATGGTATGCGGTAAAGAAATCGCGAATGCTTATTCAGAGCTTAATGATCCTATCGATCAGAGAGAACGTTTTGAAGCACAGATGGCGTTATCTGAAAGAGGAGATGATGAAGCGATGTTCATTGACCAGGACTTCTTAAGAGCGCTGGAATATGGTATGCCTCCAACTTCAGGATTAGGAATCGGTATGGACAGATTAATCATGTTCTTAACGAATAATGCATCTATCCAGGAAGTATTATTCTTCCCTCAGATGAGACCTGAAAAAGCAGTTCCACAAATTGAATTAGGGGAGGATGAAAAAGTAATCCTTGAAATCCTTAATTCTCAGGAAGAAGCAATGTCTTTAGCGGAATTAAAAGAAAGAAGCCAGTTATCCGGTAAAAAATGGGATAAAGCTTCCAAAACTTTAACAAAGAATAATATTGTGAAAGTAGAGAAAATTGACGAAAATCTTTTGATGAAATTGGTTTAAGATTTAATACAATAAATAGTATAAATAGAAAGACTGCTTTTGGGCAGTCTTTTTTTTGTAGGGCATTGTAAAAGAAGGTTTTATTTGTATATTCATCTCCTGAAAAACTGGCTGAAAACCTATTGAACATGTCAAAACGAATTAAAATTCTTCAACCTGTGGTGCTATATTCGGCTCATGAAGAAAACTCCAAAACTTCTGATTTTTTACACGAAGGAGAAATCGTAGAATTTAACCGTGAAAAAAGACGAAATGGAATCAACTGGATGGACATCTATTTGAAAGGAAAGAAAAGTTATATTAAAAAAGATTTCTCAAAAATTTATATTCTAAAAAAAGCAAAGCTTATTGATGATTCTTGTACGGTAGTTTTCTATGAATCAAAAACAAGAGTGAATTATGATTTTCATGAAGTATTTACTTCGCATGCACTTGAAGAAATGAGTCAGGAATCTATAAAGATGAAAAGGATCTATGATCATGCTCAAAAAGAAAAATATGTCAATTTATTTTATAATAATAATGATGTTGAAGTTTCAAAAAGAATTCTTGCAAAAGGAGAAGAAGTTATTATTACTAATGAAAAAGGTATGTTTTTAGAAGTCCTGTACGGCAAAAGGTTTGGATATATTTTATCTGATGTTGCTTATTATGAAGGAAAAAACTGGTGGATGATTGTTGTAGCAATGCTGGTGCTTTTAGGAATTATAGGAGGAAGCTTTTATTCATTAATAGATAATGGATGGACTATTACAGGATCAATTCTTGCTATTCCTGCAATTATTATTACTGCTGTAATTGTGATTTGTATCAAATTTGTTTTAGCAATATTCAATATGATCTATCAAAATATAAGAAAGAGGTTATAAAATATAAAAGGTACAAATCTATTCTGTACCTTTTTCTTTTTTCCATTTCCGAAGCTGTACCCTGAAATTTTTAAACGGAGCTATGGTATTGATATGAATCCATTTCCAGACCGGCCATAGTGCGGGTTTTGTTGCCCATTTTCTTTTGCCAGGAATAAATAGTATATCATCATCAAGGCTTTCTATCCAGTTGATAATTTCATCAACCTGATTTCTAAGCAGCTGTCTTTGCTGTTGTAAACTATAGGAACCATATTCATTATAAAAAGACTGATATAATCCTCCCAGATTATTCCATTTATAATCAGGAGTGGGAGTTTTTACTTCAATTCCTTGGCTTTCGTCAGATTCCCATTGTAAGAGCAGGTGAGTCCAGCCCAATTGATAGGAGATATTTTGCGATGGAGTTTTATCAACTCCAGCCATAAGAAGATCTTTATTCTCCTCTTTAATATCATTAAATTCCTCATCATACATTAGATATCTCTTCCTGATCTCCTCAATGAGCTCTGCTTTATCTTTATAAGTCTGCATATTCACCTATTTTCTCAACTTACTGAAAGAAGCCATCAGATAAAATAAAAACGGAAGAATAAATAATGAACCCAGCATCAGTGCCCATCCCAATGCCGCAATGGTTTTCTCAGGAGCCATATGTTCCAGCAATGAAAGATGCTGTCCGTTTCCTAATAAAATAATATCCGGATTATGCTGATACGTTGCCGCCACTAAAATCATCACCATCTGAAATCCAGCCAAAGCACGAACAGGAAGCAGCTTTTGACGGTTCAAGGCTCTTAGAATAAGCAATAAGGCAATCGTAGCAAAGGCAATGGCCATAATCCCCAAAGGTTTAGAAAATACCCACATCAAAAGGGGAATGTCTGAAATATAAGCGGTCACAAATACCAAAATACCTGTAATCACAACAAAGATCATCGTCTGTTTGGATTTTCTGATCATTAATAAAAGATCAGTTTTATCACGTGTTTCTCTTAATGAAAAGATAGAAGCAAGATAAGCACAAAGCGCTACCGTAAATAAACCTACGGAAACCCCAAACCAGTTCAGCCAGCTGAACACATACAGATCCAGAAAACCTATAGCATCAGGATTGATAGAATGTGAAACGGTTGCCGCAGCAATTAATCCCAAAAAGAAAGGGGTTAAAAGACTGGCATAATAAAAGATCTGAGTATATAAAACCTGCCAGTGATCCTTCACAGCATCATAATGTCTGAAGGTGAATGCTGTTCCTCTTGCAATAATTCCCAAAAGCATCAAAACCAAAGGAATATGCAGATAGGTTGACATGGTGGTATAAATTTCAGGAAACCCCACAAAAAGAATTACAATAGCAATAATCAGCCACATATGATTGGCTTCCCAAACAGGGGCAATAGATTCATACATTATTTCCTGAGTCTTATGGCGGGCTTTTTTATGGGTGAAAAGCTCCACAATTCCAGCTCCGAAATCAGCTCCGCCCAGAATAATATAAAGACAGATGGATAGCCAGAGAAAACCTATTACAATGTAAATCATGATTTTTTGTTTTTATCGTTAAACTGAGCATCTGTAGGATCGTAAAGTTTCGGTACCATTTGAATCTGTCTCTTTAAAAGGAAAACAAGGATCAATGATAATGATACGAAAATAGCAGTAAAGAAATAGAATGAATACTGTATTCCCGGCATAGGAGTTACAGCGTCTACCGTCCTCATGATTCCATAAATAATCCAAGGCTGTCTTCCTACTTCTGTCACTGTCCATCCGGCTTCCAACGCAATATATCCGAAAGGTGTTGCTATTAAGAACGTTTTTAACAACCAGTTTTTACTCAGCCAATCTTTTTTGAAGAAGAAGGCATACAAATAAATAGTGCCAATACCAATCATCACCACTCCAAAGAAGATCATGATCTGAAAAGCGTAATGAACAACAGCAATCGGAGGCCATTCATCTCTCGGAAAATCCTTAAGACCTTTTACTTCAGCATTGAAATCATTGCTCACCAGAAAACTCAACACTTTTGGAATTTTTACCGCATATTTCACTTCTTCTTTTTCCTCATCAGGAATTCCCCCAATCACAAATGAGGCCCCTTTTTCAGTTTCAAAATGAGCCTCCATAGCCGCCAGTTTGATAGGTTGTCTTTCTGCTACCGATTTTGCAGCAACATCGCCACTTAAAGGCGCGCCGAATGCTCCAATTAAGGCAAAACCTACCGCAATTCTGAAAGCTTTGGTATGAAATTCAACATTTCTTTTTCTCATAATCATAAAAGCATGTACTCCAGCTACAGCAAATCCTGTTGCACAAAATGCAGCCACCGTCATATGGAGAGCCTGCGGAAACCATGCATCATTGAACATCGCTTTAATAGGATCTATATTAAGATACTGCCCGTTAATATAATCAAAACCAGTAGGGGAGTTCATCCACGAGTTGGCCGCTACCACCAGAATTCCGGAAGCAAGTCCACTCAATCCTACAAGAAACCCGCAGAACCAGTGAAACCATTTATTGAATCTTTCCCAGCCATATAAAAAGAAACCGATAGCAATTGCTTCAATGAAAAAGGCTGTTCCTTCCAGAGAGAAAGGCATCCCGAAAATAGGACCGGCATGTTTCATAAATCCAGGCCATAGAAGTCCAAGTTCAAAGGAAAGCATTGTTCCTGAAACTGCTCCGGTAGCGAAAAGGATAGCTACCCCTTTGCTCCATGCTTTTGTCAGTCCTTTATATACTTCATTATTGGTCTTTAGGTATTTCCAATGGGCAAAAGCCATCAGAAAAGGCATCACCATACCCACACAGGAGAATATGATATGAAAGCCCAGAGAGAGTGCCATCTGAGCGCGTGCTGCTATAAAATCATCCATAATATCAACTTTTCAGTAAATAAATTTACGCATAAATTATTGATGTTGAATATGATTTACAACAGTTGCTATCTCAACAATACATTTTAATTTTGATTCTTTTACCGGCTCACTAATCCTTATGTTTTTCTAAAGAAAACTCTACATTTTTTTGACACTTTTTAACTTTCATACCTCGAAAAAAATCACGATATTTGTAAGTCTTTGCATGTAGCAGGATTTTTAATTTTTAATATGAGTCAAAAACAATATACAGCTAGTAGTATTCAGGCATTGGAAGGAATGGAGCACGTTCGTATGCGTCCTTCAATGTACATTGGTGATGTAGGAGTCAGAGGACTTCACCACTTGGTTTATGAAGTAGTAGATAACTCTATTGACGAGGCATTGGCAGGATACTGCGACACGATCTTCGTTAGCATCAAGGAAGGAAACGGAATTGAAGTAAGTGATAACGGTAGAGGTATTCCGGTTGATTTCCACGAAAAAGAACAGAAATCTGCCCTTGAAGTTGTAATGACAAAAATTGGAGCCGGAGGTAAGTTTGACAAAGACTCCTATAAGGTTTCAGGAGGTCTGCACGGAGTTGGGGTTTCTTGTGTGAATGCACTTTCCAACGAGATGATCACTACGGTTTACAGAGACGGAAACGTTTACCAGCAGATTTATTCAAGAGGAAAAGCTCAAACAGGTGTTGAGGAGATTGGTCACAGTGAAAAAAGAGGAACCAAGCAGTTTTTCCAGCCGGATGATACCATCTTCACAGAATTAATTTATAATTACGATACATTAGCAAGCCGTTTAAGAGAGCTTTCTTACCTTAATAAAGGAATTACCATTACATTAACGGATGAAAGAGAAAAGTTGGAAGACGGATCTTTCCGTTCAGAAGTTTTTCATTCTGAAGGGGGATTAAAAGAATTTGTTGCTTACATTGACGGAAACCGTGAGTCTATCATGGAACATGTAATCTTCATGGAAGGAGAAAGAGATGATATTCCTGTAGAAGTAGCAATGCGTTACAATACTTCTTTTAACGAAAATCTTCACTCTTACGTAAACAATATCAACACTCATGAAGGAGGAACTCACTTGGCAGGTTTCAGACGTGCTTTGACGAGAACCCTTAAAAAATATGCTGATGATCTGGGGATTCCACAGAAAGAGAAAGTAGAAGTTACAGGAGATGATTTCCGTGAAGGATTAACAGCTGTGATTTCTGTAAAAGTAATGGAGCCTCAGTTTGAAGGACAGACTAAAACAAAACTAGGAAACTCTGAAGTTTCCGGAGCGGTAGATAAAATTGTTGGGGAAATGCTTACCAATTTCCTTGAAGAAAACCCTTCTGAGGCAAAACTGATCGTTCAGAAAGTTGTTTTGGCAGCAAAAGCAAGACAGGCAGCGAAGAAAGCCCGTGAAATGGTTCAGAGAAAATCTCCGATGGGAGGTTCGGGTCTTCCTGGAAAATTATCTGACTGTTCATCAAAAGATCCGGCAGAATCTGAAATTTTCCTTGTAGAGGGAGATTCCGCAGGTGGAACTGCTAAGCAGGGAAGAGACAGACACTTCCAGGCTATCCTTCCATTGAGAGGTAAAATTTTAAATGTAGAAAAATCTATGCTTCATAAAGTTTATGACAATGAAGAAATCAGAAATATCTACACAGCACTTGGAGTTTCTGTAGGTACAGAAGAAGATAGCAAAGCATTAAATATGGCTAAGCTAAGATACCACAAGATCGTTATCATGACCGATGCCGATATTGACGGATCTCACATTTCTACATTGATCCTTACTTTCTTCTTCAGGTATATGAAAGAACTTATTGAGAACGGATATATCTATATCGCTCAACCACCTTTATACCTATTAAAGAAAGGAAACAAAAAAGTATATGCGTACAACGAAAAAGAACGTGAAGAGTTTACTTTAGAAATGTCTCCGGACGGAAAAGGAGTAGAGGTACAGCGTTACAAAGGTCTTGGAGAGATGAATCCTGAACAGCTTTGGGAAACTACCCTTAATCCTGAGCATAGAATCCTGAAACAGGTAACCATTGATAATGCAGTGGAGGCAGACAGTATTTTCTCAATGTTAATGGGAGATGAGGTTCCGCCAAGAAGAGAATTTATCGAAAAAAATGCAAAATATGCAAAAATTGATGCATAAACGTTTTTAAAATATAACAAAAAAGCTTCTAATTATTTAGAGGCTTTTTTTATATTTGGATAAACCAAAAAAAACAATAATATGTTAACTCTTTTACAAACAGATCCTTACAACGGGATGGATGCAGCTTCTGGAGCAGTGGCTGCAGGATTAGGAATCGGAACTATGTTCTTCGGCTTACTTTGCTATATATTCTATGGATACTGCATGTACAAAATCTTCCAGAAAGCAGGAAGACAAGATGCCTGGGCTGCCTTTATTCCTATTTATAATACCATCGTATTACTGGAAATTGTTAAAAAACCGATTTGGTGGATCATTCTTTTCTTTATTCCATTGGTGAATATCTATGCATGCTGGGTTGTATATGACAGGCTTGCCAAAGGCTTTGCAAAAGAAACGCCTCTGTACACCATTCTGATTCTCCTTTTTGGATTTATTTTTATTCCTGTATTAGGACTTGGAAACGATCAGTACAATAGTAAACTGATTCCAAATGATTAAAAAGTAACAAAAAAAGCTTAAAGACTTCAGAAATGAAGTCTTTTTTATAAATAATTTTTCAATTGTATAATTTATGGTATTTCTTCTTCTTATTGATTCTACATTATTAAAATTGCACGAATTGTGATTTATTTTAAATTTGAAATGCAGACAAGATGAAGTTTATCCATTCATAGCACAGAATAGATACAACCTTCTCCCAATATAGAATGCGTATAAATATCCTGTTTTTAACTTTTCAAAATTTGACAATACAAAGTGTTAATTTGTTGAATTTATTTTAGTTGTATTTAAAATGATGCTTTTTAAGTATGAGGTTAAGGCTTCATATGTTGAAGCCTTTTATATTTTTTTTAACAGTTATTAAGATTTTATTATTTTTGTACAATCTTAATAACTATGATGAAAATATTAGTCTTTGGGGCTTTATCGACTGCCTCATTATATTTCGCACAGAGCTATCCTGCCTCTGCTATTCCGGAGAATTTAAAGAAAAATGCTGATGTTGTTATTCGAAAGGATTTTACAACAGTCCAGATTCATAAAATTGATGAAATAAAATATCAGAAAAATAAGGTAACTACAGTTTTAAATAAAGATGGTGATAGTGAAGCAGTAGCTTATATTTCTTATGATAAGTCAAAAAGTATTTCGAACATAAAAGTTACGATTTATGATGAAGCCGGAAAAAAAATTAAAAGTATTTCAAAATCTGATTTTAAAGATGTAGCCAACAATCCTCAGGGTGTTTTTTATTCTGATAACAGGATACTGGTTTATTCATATACGCCGGTTCAATACCCTTATACTGTTGATTTTTCGTATGAAGCGGAAGATGAAGATACTGTTTTCATCCCGGATTTTGTACCGTTTACTTCTACTAAGATATCTCTGGAAGAAGCACAGTTCAAAATCATTAACACTTCGGGAATCGAACTTCGATCTAAGATTTATCCTTCAAAATATAATTATGCATCGGTAACAGAAAGCGGTAGTGCAAATGATAAAACCTATTCGTATAAAAATGTACCTGCTATAGATGATGCTTTTATGATTCCACAGCCTGTTAAAATTTTACCTGCAGTTAATTTTGCTTTAGCGAAATTCAGTCTGGCAGGAAAGCAGGGAACTTTAAATAACTGGACAGATTTCGGAACCTGGATTTACAATGATCTTTTGGTACCTGTTTCTGCGTCAACTCCCGCTATCAAAGCTGAAGTAGCCTCTTTACAATTACAGGGATCTGTAGAAGATAAAGTAAAGAAGATTTATCAGTACATGCAGAACAAAACCCGATATATTGCTGTTTCATTAGGAATAGGAGGCTGGCAGCCCATGTTGCCGGATGAGGTTCAGAAAAAAGGCTATGGTGACTGCAAGGGGCTTACAAACTATATGAAAATTCTATTGAACGAAGCAGGAATTCCTTCTCATTATTGTATTATCAATTCCGGTCGTTCACAGGTTTCCTTTGATCCGGAATTTCCTTCCATGGGCGGAAACCATATTATTCTGATGGTTCCGACAGAAAAGGGAAATATCTGGCTTGAAAATACTTCTCAGCAAATAGCTTTTAACCATTTAAGTTACAGTACTACGGACAGGAACGTACTCGCTGTAACTCCAAAAGGAATTGAGCTTATTAATACCCCTGTTTATAAAGCCGAACAGAACAAAGAAAAACAAACATTGAGGGTTAATCTTAATGAAGATAACAGTATTACCGGAACCGGTAACTTTTCCTATACCGGAAATCAATATGATTATAATTTAAGATTTGTCAATCTTAGTCCTAAGGAAAAAAATGATGCACTGAAAGGAATATTTGATGTTTTAAACTTTGAAAAAGTTGAAATGAAAAACTTTAATAATGACAGAGATAATGCTGTTATTACCTATGACATTGATTTTAAAACCAATAATTTTTCCAAAAAAGCGGGAAACAGCCTTCTGTTCAGATCTGTGCCTATTTTTACTGATGCTGTCTTTAAAACTGATGAAAGCCGTGAGCTTCCTTTTGAAGTCGGTATGTCTTATGAGGACGAATACGAAATTGCGTTTGTCCTTCCTTTAGGTTATAAAGTGGATGAAACTCCGGATAACTCAACCATCACTTCTGAATTTGGATCTTATAAACTCAGTTTTGCTACAAGTGAGGGACAGGTAAAAGTAACCAGAAAGATGCAGATTAATAAGGGATTATATCCAAAAGAAAAGTACAATGATTACATCAGTTTCAGAAAGAAGATTCTGAATATGGACAATTCAAAAATTTTAATAACAAAAATATAAAAATGAAAAAAATTATAGTATTGCTTTTCTGCTCTGCCAATGCAATATTGTTCAATGCTCAGAAAAAATACGAATTTCTGAATCCTCCTAAATTTAATGATGCAGATTTATCTAAAGCAAAATCATTATTAGATGAAAATGCTCCGGCCGAAATTTTATACAAATCTGCTTATTTTATGGTGGATGCCAATACAGGCAATCTGCACAAAAGATATTTTTACAGAGTTAAGATTTATAATAAAGATAAAGCTGAAGACTGGTTGAATCTTGAAATTCCTATTTATAATGTTGGGACCAACAGAGAATCACTAGGGAAGTTCAAAGCTTTTACCTATAATCTTGAAAATGGAACTACGGTTCCTGTAAAAGTGGAAAAAAGTTCCCAATATAAAAGTAAAGAGAATAAATATGTTACTTTAACAAAATTTGCTTTTCCAGGCGTGAAAAATGGATCAGTCATAGAATATCAATATGAAATAATATCTCCGTTTCGATTTATGATTCCAGAAGTATTGATAGAATCTGATACTCCTTCACTGAATACGGAATATGTTTTTGATACGCCCATCAATATGTCTTATAATGTAAACTATACGGGAGGAATCAGCCCTAAGTATAGAGAAATGGAAGAAAGATATCTGTACGGAGCTCAATACAAAACCTTTAGGTTTGCTTATGAAAATCTGAATGGTTTTAAAACTGAAAAATTTGTAAGAAATGATAGAAATTTCAGAACAAAAATCAGCGCTGAGTTAAATTCTACTAATTTCGGAGAGCTTAAACTGTATTCATCTTCATGGGATCAGATTGCAAAGAGATTGTACGATAGTGATGATTTTGGAGGTGAAATAAAAAGAACAAAACTGGCAAAAGAAAATATGCCGGCAGGAGTCTTAGAAATGAAAACTGACCTTGAAAAAGCAAATGCTATCTTTTCATATGTTCAAAAGACTTTTACCTGGAACAAAGATAAAGGTATTTATACCGAAGATGGAATTAAAAAGCTTTTGGAAACTAAAACGGGGAACGCCGCAGAAATCAATCTTTTTCTGGTTATGATGCTTCGCGAAGCAGGTCTTAAAGCAGATCCGTTGGTTATTTCTACAGTAGAGAACGGATTGATCAATCTGGTATCACCTAATATTTCCAATATGAACTTTGTCTTGGCAGCAATTGATATAGATAAGCAGCTGCATATTTATGATGCTACCTCTAAACAGTCTTCATTAGATGAAATACCTCTTAAAAACTGGAATCAATATGGAATTCTTGTGACGAAAGATAAAGCGCTGCAGATTCAAATGTCCAATTTGAAATCCAGTAATACTTATCTTACCGCGAATGCCAGGATCAATGATGACGGAAGTATTTCCGGTACCTATTCGGATAAAGATACAGGCGCATATGCAATGCATGCTAAAGATAACTACGATGATAATGCAGAAAAATACAAAAAACAGTATAAGGAAAACTTCTCAATAGATTTTACGGATATCAATTCAAAAGTGCTGGAAAATGGAGATTTTGAAAGCAGTATGAAATTCTCTTCATCCAACCTTATTGACAGAGTTGGGAAGAAAATGATTATCAATCCGATGTTGTTTTTAAGTAAAAATTCTAATGAATTTGATCAAACTGAAGTAAGAAAATATCCTATTGATTTCGGATCCCCTATAACCAGGATAAAAAAAGTCTCTCTTGAAATTCCTGAAGGATACGTGATAGAGGAAATGCCTAAAGAAAAAAGAATTGTTACTGAAGATAAAGAAATAGCATATACTTATTCTGTAGAACAAAAAGGAAATATGCTGGTGGTAACTACAACTACAAAAATTGGCAGTTCAGACTATCCGAAAGAATATTACCCTGCATTTAAGCAAATCTGGAGTGTTGCTTCAAAATTTGAAAATCAGGTAATCAGTCTTGTAAAAAAGTAATGTTTAACGTGATTTAAATAAAAAAATAAAACTTTTTCAAAAACCATTCATCTTTTGAATGGTTTTTGCATTTATTAACAAAAAAAAATAGAATTATGAAAAATACGATTGCTGTTATAGCATTATCTTCTTTCCTGGCAGTTACGGCCTGTAAAAAAAATGAAACAGCGGCATCAGGAGAAAAAACAGAAAACAAAGCTACTGAAGAATTTGTGGTAGACTCCGTAAAAGTCAATGATTCTACAAAAATTACAGACTCTTTAAAAGTGAGCTTTACTTCAAAACTCCTTGTTTTCCCTACTTTAAAAGATAAAAAACTGTTAGACAGCATCTATTTCCACAATGTAAACATTAAAGATTTTTCCAAAGCCGGTCTTCAGGCTTATCTGGATAATGAAAAAAATAATTATTTCAATTCTGTAAAAAATGATAATAAAGATTGGGCATCAGACGTTACTTATGCTCAAAACTGGTATTCTAGTTCGCATATGAATCTTATTTCTAATTCTAACGATTATATGCATATTCAGTATTTGGGAAGCGGGTATGAAGGAGGAGCACATGATAACTACGGATTTTCCGAAAGGGTTTTTGACCTTAAAAACAATAAAAAATTAGAATTGAAAGATATTACTTCAATGCCTAAAAATAAAATTGAAGCCATTCTGATGAAAAATATTGATAAAATGAATAGTGGTACGATGGATGGTGACGGAGAAGTGAAGAACTCCGAAATGCTTTTAGTGGATAAAATTCCGGCATCTGATAACTTTTATTTTGATGATAAAAACCTGTATTTTCACTACAGCCCCTATGAAATTGCTGCTTTTGCCGCCGGAGATATTACTATTCCGGTTTCCTGGGAAGACCTGAAAGGCACATTAAATACAGAATTTAAAGAAAGAATGAAAATTAAGTAAATTAATGCTTCCAGTTCTGGAAGCATTTTTTAATTTTGTGGTAATGGACAAAGTTGCTTTTATTATCAATCCTTTTTCGGCCAAAAAAAACTATCAGCCGTTTTTAAACGAACTTAAAACAAAGGTTAATAACCCTTTGTATTATGTGTCAGAATCTATTCCCGGAACAGAGGAATTTATTAAGTCTCATTTTGAAGAGGTGGATATTTTTGTGGCAATAGGAGGCGATGGTACTATTTCTACGGTGGCTAAAAATCTTATTTATACAGATAAAATTCTGGCAATTTTTCCCGCAGGTTCTGGAAATGGATTTTCCAACGAAACACAATTCAGTAAAAATCTGGATGAACTTTTAGAAAAAATAAAAGCTAAAAACTCCAGAAAGATTGACACATTTACTGTGAACGAAAGGCTTTCCATTAATGTATCGGGGACGGGATTTGACGGTAAAGTGGTTAAAGAATTTGAAAAAACAAGCCGTGGATTCAAAAACTATATCAAAGTTTCCCTGAAAACTTTTTTCAATTACAAACCCATCAAGGTGAAATTTTTTGATGAGGAATATCAGCAGTATAATGGAAGGTATCTGATGATGAATATCGCCAATACCCGCCAGTTTGGCAACAACGCCTATATTGCACCGAAGGCCAGTAAAAGTGATGGTTTGGTCGATATGGTTCTGGTAAAAAAGTTTCCGTTAACTTATTCTGCACTTTTTGCTTTCCGTATGTTTACCAAAAGACTGAAAGATGATGAATATGTTACCTATCTTCCAGTTTCTGAAATATCTTTTAAAGTCAATACCAAAAACTGGCATCTTGATGGTGAATTCAATAAGATCAAATCACCAATTCATGTTAAAGTACAGCCGGCGAGTTTGAATATTTTGATTTAAAGTTCAAGGTTTAAAGTTTTGGGTTGGTTAATGATTGAGGAACATTCTGATTTTCTAAATTGATTATTCACCTGCGAAGTGAAATTTACTATCGACGTTATTTATTCAATTCCTGTAACCTAAAACCTGTTATCTGCCACCTATCTAAACTTCGAGTTTTTTCTCCACTTCAGCAGGATGATCCAGACAGTATTGAAGCTGTTTTTTATCAAGCTGTTTTTCCCAGTTGGCCACTACTACAGTAGCTACGGAATTTCCAATTACGTTGGTCAAAGCTCTGCATTCGCTCATGAACTTATCAATTCCAAGAATTAAGGTCATTCCTGCAATCGGAATTTCAGGAACTACGGCCAGTGTTGCTGCAAGGGTAACAAATCCTGCACCAGTAACGCCAGCTGCGCCTTTTGAGCTTAACATTGCCACCAAAAGAAGCATCAGTTGCTTTTCAATAGGAAGATGAATATTTAATGCCTGCGCAATAAAGAGAGAGGCCAGCGTCATATAGATATTCGTTCCGTCAAGATTGAAAGAATATCCGGTAGGGACTACCAAACCTACAATTGCCCTTGAACAGCCAGCTTTTTCAAGTTTTTCCATAATTCCGGGAAGAGCAGACTCTGATGAGCTTGTACCCAAAACCAGAAGAAGCTCTTCTTTAAGATAGAAAAGGAGTTTAAAAATATTAAATCCGTTATACCATGCAACTGCTCCCAATACCAGAACGACAAAAAGGATAGACGTAATATAAAATGTACCTACCAGGAATATAAGATTCAGAACAGAATGAAGTCCATATTTTCCGATGGTAAATGCCATTGCGCCAAAAGCTCCGATTGGGGCCAGTTTCATCAGCATATGAACAATTTTAAATACCGGAGTTGACAGATCCTGTAGAAAATCAGTTACTTTCTGGCTTTTCTCTTTTGTTAAAACCAAAGCAACTCCCATTAAAATAGCCACCAAAAGAACCTGAAGGATATTTTCACCCACCAACGGACTGAATAATGTCTCCGGAATAATATTCATAATGAAGCCCGTAAGTGTTGATTCATGAGCTTTTGCCTGATACTGTGAAACATCACCCGAAAGAGTAGAAGGATCAATATGTAAACCATGACCCGGTTGAAGAATATTTCCTACTAATAACCCTATGATAAGAGCCAGAGTTGAAAAGGTAAAAAAATAGATCATTGCTTTGATTGCAATTCTGCCCACTTTTTTCAAATCGGTCATGTGGGCGATTCCTAAGGTAAGTGTAATGAAAATTACCGGAGCGATAATCATTTTTACCAATTTGATGAATCCATCTCCCAAAGGTTTCATCTTTTCTCCTAACTCAGGATAAAATTTTCCCAGAAGAATACCTGCAATGATGGCGATAATCACCTGGAAATAAAGCTGATTGTGTATTTTTTTTGCTTTCAAAGAACAGTCGTTTTGTTTTTTTAAGGGCGAAAATTAAGAAAATTTATCTAAAAACATAACAAAAGTCATTGAAAAGAATCTGTAGAGAAGTTTTATCTGTAGATAATATCATCTAAACACTATAATCGGGGAAATTTGAAAAATAATATGTCATTCCTCAAGTTTTCAATAATATTAAAAAAAGTATAGTAGATATTTTAACACGTCAAGTCTTGTCGCTACTTCCATTTACATTTGCTTTAGAAACGTTTCAGAAAAAGGAAATAATAAAAACATGATTTTATGGAAAATATTTTAGACGACATTGACGATTTTGACGACGAAAGCAAGCAAATGCTTCGAGGAAGCCGCATCATACAATTTGCAGAGATTAAAAAAGGAATTTATGGGAGTGGCAGAGATCCTTTTGAACAGATAAGAACCAATAAAACATTTGATGAAATTTCCAATGAATATGCATTAAGTACACCTTTTTGGAAAAAAAGCCTCTTTTATAAACCCACAACGAAAGATTACGATGCATTATCTCAAGACTTTTATACCGGTGGGATTAACTATGAGCTTCTCGCAAAAGATTTGAAAGAAAAATTAGGACTGATAAATAACTTCTTGTTTGAGCCAGAAAAGTATCTATTGGAAGATAAGAACGTTTATTCAGGTTCTTCCTCGTTTAATGCTCCTGTATTCAGTAGTATTAAAAATAACAAACCCTTTGTATATAAAAAGAATGATACAGAAATTCAGGCGACTTTTGATTTAGCCAAATTAAATACCAGAAAAAATTTACTGAGTAACTCTTATAATTTTGGGATATATTTTGACAATTATAAAGTAACCTATAATCTTAACTTTATCTATAAAGATGGAGAGGATAAGAAATTTTCCGATGCACAAACAGATGCCACAGAAAGTCCTTATGATTTCAAACTGAATGATGAATATATTGCAATAAAGCTTTATACTGGGAATGCAGAAACTTTCATTGAATTTTTGAGAATTATAAAAGGTAATTCACAAGCTGAGCAAATGAAAAATGATATTATACGATATTATAAACATTTTTTTGCAACCGCTAAAAGCAACCCTGATATTATAGATGCTTTATATGAAAATATCCCTGATTTTGTTTTGGAAGTCCTTACAGATGAAATGCTTTGGAAGGATTTTGTTTCCCTTTCTGAAAAAGCTATTGATACATCTGGTACTAATGAAAATATTTCAATTATTAATCTGCTGAAAGGTGTAAAAAATGCGAATTGGTGGTACAATCAAATCAATAAAAATCCTGAGGCTGTCCGCCAAGTATTTGAAAAATTCAGCAATAAGCATATTGAAGTATTAATTACAACTTTTTCAAGAATTGGTCTTAAAAACTGGACCAATAAAGAACTCGAACAGGCATGGAAATTTGATATTGATTATGAGGAATATAAGTCTTCTGACGGTGTTAATGATCCTTTTATAAGATATACTGGCTTTGCTTATTATTTAGAAAAAGAAAAAAAATATAGGGTAGGTACTGCATTATTTGGATATGATAATGCCTCTATCGTAATGCCTTATAATGAGAAAGAAATTGGCCCAGATGAACTACAACTGCCATTTGCTCCAATGAAATTAGTTTTAGGTAAAGGGAAAGTAACTTATATTCCTTGCTTTGTTGCTGAATATTTTACTGATAAGAAAATAGATGAGGAATTTTGGATAATTTTGAATAACATTGCTGTGGGATTATTACCTGAAATTGAGGCTAAATTAATTGGAAATGCTATTAAAAACATAAAACAGGAAAGTGAGCTTCTAAAGAAACTACGTAAGTTTGCAAAAATATCAAATAAATATCCAAAAGAATCTATGCCACCAGATGGAAAATTATTTGGTATTGCGGAAGTTGAAAATGGATTAATTAAAATAGATGGGATTTTGGCAAATTATCCTCAAAATGTTGATTATGTAATTACAACAGAAGGAAAATTGCTTTTAGGAAAAAAACACCATTTTTTAGGTAGTGCTCAGGATGTATTGGCGGCAGGAGATTTAAAAATAGTTAAAGGAAAAATAAAAAGAATATCTAATTTATCTGGACATTATCAACCAACAAAATTAGAAGCTGAACAATTTCCTGATCTATTTAAAGCAATAAATGTTGATTTAAAAAATTCTAACTTAAATATAGGATATCAAACGACAGAAAACTTGCAAGGATGGAAAGAGATAACAACAAAAATAAAATAATAATATGAGTGCAATAGGTTTTATAAAAATGATGGATAGTAATCCTAATGTCGATTATTCGGGATTATATAAAGATTACTTTAAACAGTTCTCAAAAAAAGAAAGAATTGATGCTTTTGCGTATTCTATGACTATGTATAAAGTTACTAAAAGTTTATTTATTACAAATACTGAATTATGGATAGATTTTACTAAAGAAGATTGGGAAGAAATTTTGGTAAATAATAATAACAGACCTGAAATATCTGCCAATCCAGATTCTAGAATTATTGATTTATATGAGTATGATGATTTAATCATATTGAATAAATATTTAAAAATAAATCCTTTTAATATACTACTTGAAAACAAAGATAAAATGAGTAGAGATAGTTTATTGAACAGTCTTAGGTATGGGTATTTTATGTCTTCTTTTTTCTTTCAATCAGATGAATTTTTAATTGAAGATTTGGAAGATTTTTCTAATATATCATATACTGAACTTAAAGAATATTCTAAAAAATTAATTTTGGAAGGTTGCGAAAACCGATTAGATACGCCAGAGGAATTATCTTCGTGGTTGGAAGAGAAAATAAAAACAGTCTAAACTTTTTCAATTTTACAGTAAAGAAATTTTTGGATATATTTTTATAAATGATTAATTATCAGTAGGGATTAGAGAATTTAAATGAACTGTTGATAAATTAAACTAAATAGCCTTGACTATAAACGGTCAAGGTTATTTTTTTATCTTGCAGTGATTAAAAATATTATAAAATGTTTATCACAAGTTTGATACAAAAACTCCGGCTTCATTTCCTTAAAGTCAAAACCTCGTACATGAAGCTGTATTTATTTGATTGTAATATAAATTATTCCACTGCTACAGAATCATCTCCACGGCCATCAGCGACAGCATGAATATTTCCGTTTTCATCAAGGACAATCATTTCCGTTTTTCCAATATACTTTGTCTTTTCGATGATGTAATTTTTACTTTTCAGTTCAGAAATAGTACTTTCCGGAAAGTTGTTTTCAACTGTTATGGTTTCCGGAAGCCACTGGTGGTGGAATTTTGGTGCGTTGACAGACATATTCGCATTCAGTTTAAAATCTACCACATTCACAATGGATTGATACACTGAAGTCGGGATTGTAGTTCCTCCCGGTGTTCCCACTACCATATAAGGCTTTCCTTTCTTAAGAATAATGGTGGGAGTCATAGAAGAAAGCATTCTCTTGTTAGGTTGTATTGAATTGGCTTCACCGCCTACTGCTCCAAACATATTCGGTACACCTGGTTTGATAGAGAAATCATCCATTTCATTATTTAAAAAGAATCCGGCTCCCGAAACTAATACTTTACTCCCGTAATACCCGTTAAGAGTTGTCGTTACAGAAGCTGCATTTCCGTCTTTATCCAATACGGAAATATGGGTAGTCTGCATCGATTCTTTAGGCTGTTCTATGATTTTGCCTACTTCTGCACTGGGTGTCGCTTTATCAAAACTGAAGCTTTTCCATCTTCCTTTCAGGTAATCATCAGAGATCAGGTAAGAGGTTTTGTCCTGAATAAAATCCGGATCACCCATATATTCTGCTCTGTCTGCATAAGCTCTTCGTTCTGCTTCAGTCATAATCTGAACAGCTTTTGCAGAGTTTTGCTGGTACTTTTCAAGATTTTCAAAACCAGCCATTTTGAGCATTTGCGCAAGAAGAACTCCACCGCTTGATGGTAAAGGCATGGTAACAACATTATTTCCTTTATAATCAAATTCCAGTGCTTTTCTCTCAGCAACTTTATAATTTTTAAGGTCTTCCAGGGTGATGATTCCGTTACCTCTTTTCATTTCAGCAACTAAAAGTTCAGCTGTTTTTCCTTCATAAAAACCTTTAGCTCCCTGTTTCTGGATCAGTTTCAGGGTCTCGGCGAGGTCTTTTTGGATCAACAGATCCCCGGCTTTCCATGGAGTATCCTTTACAAAAATGATCGATGATTTATTATGTTTCTGGAATTTTTCCCTCTGGTTATTCAGCATTTCTGCTTCTTTATCCGTGATGGCAAATCCTTTTTCAGCAAGATCGATGGCGGGCTGGATAATTTTTTCCATAGGAAGTTTGCAGTATTTCAGTGTCGCAAAAAATCCTGCTACGCTTCCCGGGATTCCTACTGCCAGCCTTCCGTTTTGGGAAAGATCTGTATCTGCTTTTCCTTTTTTATCAATGTACATGTCCCTGGAAGCTTTTTTCGGAGCCGTTTCCCTGTAATCCAGTGTAAATTTTTCACCGTTATTTTTCACACCTACCAAAAATCCTCCTCCTCCGATATTTCCAGCTTGCGGATACACAACAGCAAGGGCGTATTGTGTTGCGGTAACAGCGTCATATGCATTTCCGCCCATTTTTAAGATTTTGGCTCCGGCTTCACTGGCTAATGGATGTGCGGAGACCACAACACCTTTGTTCTTTACCTGTACTTCTTTGATGATATTGATGTCAGTAAATTGAGCCCAGCTGAGCTGTGCCGCCAAAAGCATCGAAGCAATTAAAATCTTCTTCATATGATTGTTTTTTTCTTACAGCAAAATTATTGAATTTTAAGTTAATGTCAGCTTGTGATGATTGCATTTGATTATTTCTATTGTTCAGGAAAATTTTCACTGGCTATCAGTATCTTTTAGCAAAGGAATGTTTTTAAATACACCTTTTTTATTATGGTTGACATGTTTTTTTTACTTTTGTAGAATTCTAAAAAAATCTGAAAAATGGAATCCTATACGGAAAGAATACTGATTACAGGTGCCTTGGGACAAATTGGTACCGAATTGACGAACAGACTTGTTGAAATTCACGGAGCGGAAAATGTTGTTGCTTCAGGATTGGACAGATGGCAGGAAGGAATTACTTCTGCCGGACACTATGAAAGAATGGATGTTACCAACACCCAATTGGTAAGACAGGTGATCAAAGATTATGATATCACAACAGTGTATCATCTGGCATCGCTTTTATCCGGAACTTCTGAAAAGCAGCCAATTTTTGCGTGGAAACTGAATCTTGAACCACTGCTTCATTTTTGTGAAATGGCAAAAGAAGGGCTTCTTAAAAAGATCTTCTGGCCAAGTTCAATTGCTGTATTTGGGAAAGGAATTCCAAAGCATGATGTAGGACAGGATGTAGTGTTGAATCCAACAACTGTTTACGGGATCTCTAAAATGGCAGGGGAGAAGTGGTGTGAATACTATTTCGACAAATATGGTGTAGATGTAAGAAGTATCAGATATCCTGGATTGATCTCCTGGAAAACTCCGGCAGGAGGTGGAACTACCGACTATGCCGTTGAGATTTTCTATAAAGCGATTGAAGACGGAAAGTATACCAGTTTCATTTCAGAGAATACAGGAATGCCGATGTTGTATATGGATGATGCCATCAACGCAACTTTGAAATTAATGGATGCCCCCAAAGAAAGTGTAACAGTTCGTTCTTCCTATAATCTGGGTGGAATGTCATTTACTCCAAAAGAACTGGCAGAAGAAATTACAAAAGAAATTCCGGATTTTACGATCGATTATAAGCCGGATTTCAGACAGGCAATTGCAGATTCATGGCCCGCTTCCATTGATGATTCAGTCGCTAAAAAAGACTGGGGTCTGACTTATGATTTCGGAATTTCTGAAATGACCAAAGATATGATCAAGAATCTGAAAGTGAAATTAGGTAAGAATTAATAATGTAAAGTAATACTTTAATTAATGATTATTTTAACATCTGATTTTTAATATTTTATAGAATTTATATAAATTTTAATTTAAATGGTATTATTGACTTTTAACATCACGTGTGTCGAAGCTGAAGTGAAAAAAGGCTCCCGGATTACTGCAGATGAGAGACTGAAAATTACAGAAGATAATACCAAAGCGATTCTTAGAATTTTAGATATTCATGATATCAAATCAAGTTTTTTTGTAGAGGTTTCTCTTATCGAAAAACTTCAGAATTTAATAAAAGCAATTTCATCCAAAGGGCATGAAATTGCTTTTTACAATAAAGGGTCAAATCCGGAAGAAATAGAAAATGCCAAAAAGAATATTCAGGATCTTTTGGAAAAACAGATCAGGGGAATTCGTCAGAAAGATGTAAAGGTTTCACAGGAAATTTTGAAGCTGATGGAATTTAATTATGTTTCCAATATCGACAATGCCAATATTCTTTTCCCCTTCAAAAGACTAAAAAGAGATACCGAAATTACAGAAGAGGACGGGTTGAGTATTGTTCCGGAAAGTATCTCTCCATACAGTCAGCTGCCTTATAATGATTTTGTATTTCAGATTCTGCCGATGAAGTATTATCAGAATATGGTGCTGGAAACTTTGCAGAATGAAGAATTTGTACTGATCTATCTGAACACATGGCAGTTTACAGATTTCAGGAAATACCGTTTTGATATTCCTTTTTACCGAAGCCTATTTTCGGGCAAAAAAATGGAGGACAAATTAGATGCCCTCCTCACTTTTCTCAATAATAGGGAAATGGCTACTTCCCGCATGAAAGATTATATTTTTTAGGTGACAGATAACAGGTTTCAGGTTAAAGTGATCAGGGAGAGAATGCAAGGGTTAATGTTTTGCGTAACACAAGAAATCCGCAACCCGCCCGCAACTCGCAACAAAACAACTTGCAGCCTGAATCCCTAACTCAACTCAAAAAGGGTAATCTCCGGCAATACACCCACTCTTCCCGGATAACCCAATACCCCGAATCCTCTGTTGACATACAGAAGCTTTCCTTCACTTTCGTATAAATCTGCCCATTTTGGATATTTGTATTGTACCGGTGACCATTTTACATTTTTAAGATCCAGACCAAACTGCATTCCATGGGTGTGTCCCGAAAGAGTCAGGTGGATATTGGCAGGATGTTTTTTTACCACATAATCAAAGTGGGTAGGGTCGTGGCTCATTAAAATCTTAGTGGCAGATTCGGGTATTCCTTTTAATGCATCATCAATTTTTCCAAACTGAGGAAAGGGTTTCAATCCCCAGTTCTCAACGCCCAGAATGTATAACTTTTCTCCGTTTCTTTCGATGATTCTGTGTTCGTTTCTCAGCATATCAAAACCTGCTTGTTTTTCATAACCAATTAAAGTGTCAAGATTTTCTTTTTTGGCAGCTGGTGATTCCCAGGTTACGTAATCTCCGTAATCATGGTTTCCCAATACTGCAAACTTGCCGTCTTTAGCCTGTATTTTTGAAAACAAAGGAATAAAAGGTTTAAACTCGTCTGCAACGTTATTTACCATGTCTCCGGTAAAGAGTACAAGGTCGGGATTTTGTTGGTTGATCAGCTCAATGGCATGCTCCAATTTGCCGGGATCAGAGAAACTTCCGCTGTGAACATCAGAGATCTGAATGATTTTGTAGCCTTTGAAGTTTTTCGGAAGGTTGGCAAAATTAACTCTTACTCTTCTCACTTTATGTCTGTACTTCCCAAATGTAATTCCATCGATAAAAAGAGCTGACAGAACACCGCTCATTCCCAATCCAACCAGGCTCAGGAACTTTCGTCTTTCCGGGAAGAAATTTTCCGATGGTTTGGTAAAGCCTATCAGGTAGCCTCCGGTTCTGATAATATCATCAATTAATAAAAACAGAACCACAAAAATTTTCGGAAGAATGAAAATCAAAAATAACGAAATCATGATCTGGGCCCTTACCATGCTTTTGTCTGATCTTTGGTAGTGGGTAACTTCATATGCGAAAATTCCATACACAATTAAAGATATGATCCAATATCCGATTCTGATCCAGGAATTATCGGTAAGTGTTCTGATAGCCTGATAAATATACACTTCCAGAAAGAGGAAGATTCCGGCGATGATTAAAAAATTCTTTTGCATGTTCTGATAAAAAAAGCACAAAGAATAAACTTCCCTGTGCTTTATATTTTTAATGTTTTAAATATTACTTTTTAGGAAATCTATAAACAATAGCATTGATGTTCATTCCGGCACCTACCGAAGTCATCACAATGTTACCATTATCTTTAAACGATTGACCCTCCATTTTTCCTTTAATTATTAAATCATACATGGTAGGAATTGTTGCTACAGACGTGTTTCCAAGATCCTGGATCGTCATAGGAGAGATGGCATGATCATATTCTTTCACATCATAAAGCCTGTGAAGTCTCTCAATCATTGCATAATCCATTTTGGCATTCGCCTGGTGAATTAAGATTTTATCTATATCTTCAATAGAAAGGTCTGCATCTGTAATGGTATCTTTAATCGCAACCGGTACATTTTTAAGCGCGTACTCATAGATTTTTCTTCCTAGCATTCTTACATAAAGACGTCTCTGATCTACTTCTTTATTGATGGAAGGCTGGTTTTCAAGATAGCTTAATTCCGGTCCGTTGTCACAAATAGTGTTGTGAGCAATAATCCCTACATTCTCTTCATCCGTTGCTTTTACTACTACAGCTCCTGCGCCGTCTGCAAAGATCATTCTGTTTCTGTCATGTGGATCTGTTACTCTGCTTAAAGTTTCTCCTCCGATAACAAGAATTGTTTTGGCTGATTTGGCTTTGATAAGGTTATCCGCCAAAATCATTGCTTCTACCCATCCCGGACATCCGAAAAGCATATCGTACGTTACGCATTTTCTGTTTTTGATTCCCAGTTTATTCTTCACTCTGGCTGCCATTGTAGGCATAAAATCAGCATATCCGTGTTCTGTAACTTCCCCGAAATTGCTTGCATAGATGATATAATCCAGTTCTTCGCCGTCTACTTTTGCATCCTCAAGGGCGATTTTTGCAGCTTCATAACCGATTTGTGAGTTGGAAAGATTATCCTCAATGAATCTCCTGTTTTCGATTTCTGTAATCTCTACAAATTTCGCAATGGTCTCTTCCACAGGTTTTTCAATCTTTACCCCGTCTTCAGTATAGAACTCGGAATTCATGAAGTAATCTCTACCAATAACTCTGTTCGGAATATAAGATCCAGAGCCAATAATGATTGTATTCGGCATTCGTTTATATGATTTTTTTAAAGATGCAAAGTTAATAATTAATATTAATAACGGAGAATTAAAAATATTATTAAATTTGCAAAAATTGTACTTTACAATCTATGAAAAACAACTCGTCCTTAAAAGGCTTACTTATTGCAGCTGTGGCATTTATCGTTGCCTTTGGGATCTACTTCCTTTTTTTAGCCAAGAAGAATTATTATGTGGTAGATAATCCTACCCCGAATACGTATTACTTTAAGATCAATAACGGATCTGAAGGAATTATTTCCGCGGGGCAGTATGTGCATGTGGATCTGAATAAAGGGAAAAACTCTATTCAGGTTTTTGATCAGAACAAGAAAATGCTTTACGATTCGGCATTTGAAGTGAATAAACTTCGTGGTCTGATTAATATTACTCATCAGGATTACTATATAAACGATCAGTATTACGGATATAACCTTAAAAAGGATTCGTTACTGGCTCATCTTGATAAAACTGTTATTGACGGAAAGGATTATTACGGAGGAGCAAGACGCTTCAATAAGCTTTACACAGAAGATTTTTATTACAATGTAGATGAAGATTATGACAAAGTGATCAAAAATATCCAGAAAGTGGAATCACGATCTAAAATCTTCAGAAAGCAGGATTACCTAAATTATTACAAAGAATATTACAAGTTTTAAGTTTTGACAAAAGATATCACCAAAGTTACTCCCTACAATTCAGAGGCTACAAAAAAGAGCCAGGTAGAGGATATGTTCGACAATATTGCACCGAAGTATGACCTTCTGAACCATGTTTTATCCATGAAAATTGACGTTTTGTGGAGGAATAAACTGGTAAGATGGATGAAAAATGATAATCCGCAGGAAGTGCTGGATGTGGCTACAGGAACAGGAGATCTGGCAATTACCATTGAAAAAGGAACCGGTTCTAAAGTAGTTGGATTAGATTTATCACAACAAATGCTGAATGTTGGCGTTATTAAAATAAAAAAACTTAAATTAGACGGCAAAATTTCCATGCAAAAAGGAGATGCAGAAAATTTACCTTTCGAGGACAATAGATTTGATGCTGTTTCCGTTGCATTTGGAGTAAGGAATTTTGAAAACCTTACCAAAGGTTTGGCAGAGTTAAGAAGAGTAGTTAAAGATAACAAGAGTGTTTATATACTGGAGTTTTCAAAGGTTGAGGGTTTCATGGGACCATTTTATATGTTTTATTTCAAAAATATATTACCTGCCATCGGCAGATTGGTTTCTAAGGATAATAGGGCGTATACATACCTTCCGGATTCTGTAAATGCTTTTCCTTTCGGGGAGAAGATGAAGCAAATTCTTTTAGATACGGGATTTAAGAAAGTTGAATATAAAAAATTAAGTTTAGGTATAGCCACAATTTATAAAGCAACAAAGTAACCTATGAATAAATTTCTATTAAAAGCACTGGTTTTAACCTCAGTAAATGTTGCCGTTTTTGCTAACGCGCAATTCAGAACCCGAAACAGAATGGACAAGTTGGAAGATTTCGACGAACAGAAATTCAGTTGGGGTTTTTATTTGAACGGGAACAGACTGGATTACCGCATTGTTTTGCATCCGAAATATGGGATGAATGATAATGAAAACCTTGTTACCTCTAAGGAAAGTTATAGTTTCGGTGCCGGGCTTATTGCAAAATGGAGACTGAATGACTATCTTGATGTAAGAGTAGAGCCGGGGTTACAGTTTGCACAAAGACAGTTGACTTTTAATACTCAATCCAATGACATTTATGCGGGTGGATCTTTAACCAACCCTCCTTTTATGCCATTCCCTTTACAGGAAAAGGATAAAGTAAGAGAAATTAAATCTACTTTGATTGATATTCCGGTACTTCTGGAACTTCACGGTCAAAGATGGTACAATTCAAGACCTTACGTTGCTGCAGGGGTAAACTATGTGGTAAACCTTCAGTCTAATTCAAGTTCTACAGATGATAATATGCAGGGAATCTACAGATCTACAACACATAATTTTGCATGGTCTGCAGAAATGGGAATTCAGTTTTATTTCAACAAATTTAAACTGACTCCTGCTGTAAGAGGAACATTCTTCATGAACAATGAGAAAGTGGCAGATAATGCTACTACACCTCCTTACTGGTCATCTGCGATCTCTACACTGCAGACAAGAGCCGTAATGTTCGTTCTGAAATTTGAATAAAAAATAATGTATAGAAAAATACACTGGAGGTGCGCTGGCGCCTCCTTTTTTATTGTTATGTCAAAATATAGAGTGTTTTATTTTTGTTAGTGCTATTATTTTTTTATTTTTGCTTTTAGTTAGAATATACAAACCTGAAATGCTTCAAGATTTAGAAAACAATTTTTCAGAATTAGAGAGAAAAATTTCGACTCTGCAAAAGAACTATAAAAATCTTACGGAAAATTTAAAAGAATTAAATATTGAGCATGAAGAGTTGAAGAAGAAGTATGATGAGGAAAGAAGAAAGAATCAGGTATTAGCAGAAGAACAAAAAAATATAAAACTTTATTCAGCAATATCAGGAAATCCTGAACACAATAGGTTAATGAAAAACCATATCAACCGATTAGTGAAAGAAATTGATTTCTGTATTGCTCAGCTTCAAAACAGTGGATTATAATGGAGGTAAGGAGAATAACCGTCAACATTGCAGGAAGAGTGTATCCGCTGAACGTACCGGCAGCAGAGGAAGAAACTTTGCGTAAAGTAGGGAAGCAGATCGAGAATATGATTAAAGATTTTGAACAAAATTTCGATGTAAGAGATAAACAGGATGCTTTGGCAATGTGCGCCCTTAAACTGGGAACCAATGCAGAAGTAGTTTCTCTGAATTACGAAAAAAATATTAATTCAACCAACGAAAGATTAACGCAGATTAATCAGTCGTTGAATGAAATCGGGAAATAGATTTTTTTTCCTGAGAAATTACTGCCTACAATAATTCTAACACATTAAAGGTAAACTCAACGCTAAACAATTACCGAACAAATGTCCATCGAATGGCGTGCCGGATTTCCGGATTACAGACAGTGGAAATCAGTTCAAATCGTGTTGATTAGGAGTTTACTCTCAATCTCTGGATTATTGTGGGCTTTTTTATTTAACAAAGGATATGAATACAATTAAAACTCAATATAAATTATGATAGAAGTTATAGTCGGTGTTGTTTGTTTAGTAATTGGAGCTGTAGTGGGAATATTTTTTTCCAAAAGTTCTCTGAATACTAAAGCAAAATTCATCATAGATGATGCCAAGAAAAATGCCGAAAACCTTATAGAAAAAGCTAATGTACAGGCTGAATCCATAAAGAAAGAAAAGAACCTTCAGGCTAAAGAAAAGTTCCTGGAACTGAAATCACAGCATGACGCTGATATTCAAGCCCGCGAAAAGAAAATGCAGGAAGTTGAAAAGAGAACGAAAGACAAGGAACACAAGCTGAATGACGAACTTAGCAAGACGGGCAAACTTGAAAAAGATTTAGATAAGCAGATCGCAGATTACGCTAAGAAAAACGAAATTCTTGAAAGAAAACAGCAGGAATTGGATATCGCAACTGCGAAGAAAGTAGAAATACTTGAAAAAATCTCTAATTATACTGCTGAAGAAGCTAAAGCTGAATTAGTGGAAACCATGAGAGCAGAAGCGAAAACAAGAGCGCAGGCACATGTTCAGAGTATCATGGAAGAAGCTCAGCTGAATGCCAAGAATGAAGCAAGAAAAATTGTTATTCAAACGATTCAGAGAATTGGAACCGAGCAGGCTATCGAAAATTCAGTGTCAGTTTTCAACATTGAATCTGATGAGGTAAAAGGTAGAATTATCGGTAGAGAAGGTAGAAATATTCGTGCTTTAGAAGCAGTAACAGGAGTAGAAATTATTGTTGATGATACTCCGGAAGCTATTCTTCTTTCATGTTTTGACCCTGTAAGAAGAGAAATTGCAAGACTATCCCTTCACAGATTGGTTACCGATGGTAGAATTCACCCGGCAAGAATTGAAGAAGTAGTAGAAAAAACAAGAAAACAGATCGAGGAGGAAATCATTGAAGTGGGTAAAAGAACGATCATTGATTTAGGAATCCACGGATTGCACCCTGAACTGATCAAAATCGTTGGTAGAATGAAATACCGTTCTTCTTACGGACAAAATTTACTGCAGCACTCAAGAGAAGTAGCCAACATCGCTGCAACAATGGCTGCTGAGCTAGGATTAAACGTAAAACTGGCAAAAAGAGCAGGTCTTTTACATGATATCGGTAAAGTTCCGGAGCAGGAATCAGAATTACCACACGCTCTTTTAGGAATGCAGTGGGCTGAGAAATACGGTGAAAACCCAGAAGTAGTAAATGCGATTGGAGCTCACCACGACGAAATTGAAATGAAGTCATTATTATCTCCGATTATCCAGGTAGCCGATGCGATCTCAGGAGCAAGACCGGGAGCAAGAAGACAGGTATTGGAATCTTATATTCAGAGATTAAAAGACCTTGAATCTGCTGCGTTAAGCTTTGATGGTGTATCCAGTGCTTACGCAATCCAGGCAGGTAGAGAATTGAGAGTAATGGTTGAGAGCGGAAAAGTAAATGATGAGGTAGCTTCTCAGCTTTCTTACGACATCTCCGAGAAAATCCAGAATGAACTGACGTATCCGGGACAGGTAAAAGTAACAGTAATCAGAGAAACGAGAGCTGTGAATATTGCCAGATAATAATCAGAAAAAGATATTTGATAAAAACCTTTCAAGAAATTGAAAGGTTTTTTATTTTTATCAAAACTTAAAAATGCAAGAACTGTCCCTGTCTTCAAAACTGAAGTACATTTTTTCTATTCCCGTTATTATTTCCGCCTTAGGCTATTTTGTAGATATTTATGACCTCCTTTTGTTCGGAATCGTTAGGATTCCCAGTTTAAAGGCATTGGGGCTTAATCCTGATGCAGACGGAACCTTTATTCTGAACTGCCAGATGGTTGGGCTGCTTATAGGAGGTGTTTTCTGGGGGATTTTCGGAGATAAAAAAGGGAGGCTTTCTGTTCTTTTTGGATCTATTTTAGTGTATTCATTAGCCAACATCGCCTGTGGCTTTCTTCCTTATTTTCCAAAAGAGCATTTGGTGTACCAATATGCCGGGTTAAGATTCATTGCAGGTATAGGGCTTGCCGGAGAGCTTGGAGCGGGAATTACGTTGGTTTCTGAAAGTCTGCCGAAGAACTTAAGGGCAATCGGAACATCGGTTGTTGCAGGATTCGGATTAATGGGTGCTGTGGTAGCCCAGCTTACCGTAGAACTGGCCGGAGGTTGGAATATCTCTTACATCATTGGCGGAATAATGGGAATCTTACTTTTGCTGTTAAGAATCAGCGTATCCGAATCCGGAATTTATAAGAATATTGTACATAAAAATGTTTCCAAGGGGAATTTTCTATCCTTTTTTACCAATAAAGACCGGTTGGTAAGATATTTAAAATGTATTGCGGTAGGATTACCTACATGGTACTGCATAGGGATTCTGGCTGTGTTAGCCAATCAGTTTGCTCCTGAATTAGGAATAAAGGATATTAACCCCGGAAAAGCAATTATGTGGGCTTATATAGGTATTTCTGTGGGTGATCTCTTGAGTGGTTTTATTTCCCATGCTTTAAAATCAAGGAAAATGGCTATCTTTTATATGCTGGTCTTTACCCTGATAGGTGTAGCAATTATGTTATTCGGGAATACCAATACGGAAACAAAATATTACCTGTTTTGTGTATGGCTGGGATTTGGAACAGGATATTGGGCCATGTTTGTGACACTGGCGGCAGAACAGTTCGGAACGAATATCAGAAATACAGCAACCACCACCGTTCCCAATATGGTAAGAGGATTGGTACCGGTAATGATATTTGCTTTTGATTCCCTTAAAGGTCATTTCGCGGTGGTGGAAAGTGCTGCCATAGTAGGAGTGGTAGTATTCGCGCTGGCATTTTATTCTTCACTTACCATTTCAGAAACCCACGACAGAGATCTTGAATTTACAGAATAATTTAAATTGTTTAATAAATAATATATTGATAATCCTTGTTTTGGATGTAATAATTAAGTTATAATCAATAATTTATTAATTTTTATATTGATTTTTGTTGCGAGTAATTAATATTTGTTTAACTTTGGGAAGTAACTAATACTTTATTTTTAATCAAAACTAAACTACATGAACATTATGAAAAATGCTAAAAAACTGAGAAAACAAGACTTGAAAAATATTACTGGAGGAGTAAGCGGTAAGCCGGATTTATCTCTTTGCGGATGCAGCTGTTCTGGATCTGTAACTGGTCCTGATTATTGCTCAACATACATAGGCTGTCCACAGGTTTATACTTGTGGTGAGATCTAAGAAATTATTTCAATACGAAATAAACATTTCCACATTTAATATGCAAAAGCCTTTTGGAGTTTCAAAAGGCTTTTGTTATTCAAAGGTTTAGGCTGGATCTTATTATTTCCTTATCCCCCCAAAGCCACTACAGAAATCTGAGCTGAGGTAATGGAAGAAGTTCTGGTGTAATCAGTAGTAAGTTTGAAAGTATCACCAGGGTTTAAATATACTACATAGGTGAAATTCTGATTAGTTGATTGTGTTCCAGGAAGATATCCGTTGATTATAATATTTACGACAATGTTGTTGACTAATAAGCTAACAGCCGATGATCCGTCAGTTGGATTATTCATACTGACATCTTTGTTTACGGTTGCTGTAATTTGATAATATCCCTGTTTTAAAGCTGTATATACACCGGTAGCTGAGGCATAAGTAAAATTATTAAGAAGCGGATTGGTATTAAAAATAACAGTTGCTTGTAAGTTCGCAGCAATATTAGAGCTTTTTGTTGTTTTACTTCCTATTACCGAAGTGCTGGGAATAAATAAACTGCTGTTTACTTTTAATACCCCGTTGGGATCTGTAACGACCAATTTGTCTGTAGAATCAGTACTGATGTTTGAATTGATATCCCTTATTCTGATATTTCCACTGGCCACATCAATAGACTCTGTAGGCTGTGCTGTCTTTATACCTATCTGTGAAAAGGCAAGTCCAGGCAGTAATATAAATGACAGGTTTACAATTGTTTTTTTCATTTGTTGTTTTTTAGAAATAAAAATCATTCTGATTGCGAATTTATATAATACCTTCGAAAACGTAATAATAAAAACATACATCAAATATACATCACTTATATATGATTTATTAATAGGTGCTTTTTTTGAATAATGATGTACATGAAGCGAAACAACTAGATCAAGAAAAAAATATAAACGACAGAGATAATTATCCTATAATATAGACCAGACTTCCTGTACTGATAACAACCCATAGAATTACTGCGACTAATAAAGGTTTTAATCCTATTGATCTCAACGTTTGAATAGAAAGGGTAGAACCAATGAAAAATAAGGTCAGATTCAATCCTGATTTTGCCAAAACTGTAATGGAAGCACTGAAACGGTCAAGAAACGGGAAGTAAGTATTCAAAAGAATCGCCACAATAAAATAACCAATAAACCACGGAATCTTTATTTTGGAATCCTTACTTTTAAAAATAAACATGGTAATCAACGAAACAGGGATGATCCATAAAGCACGGGCGAGTTTTACTGTAGTTGCAATTTTCAAAGCTTCATCTCCATACTTACCGGCGGCACCTACTACAGAACTTGTATCATGAATTCCTACTGCACACCAGAGTCCAAACTGTTCCTGGGAAAGATTCAGAAGATGCCCTACGGCAGGGTAAATGAATAATGCAATAGAATTTAGGGTAAAGACGATCGCCAGGGCAAGAGAGATCTGCTTGGTGCTTGGTTTAATAATAGGAGATACTGCTGCAATTGCGCTCCCTCCACAAATAGCTGTTCCAGCAGAGAGAAGATAGGATAAAGGTCTTTCCAGTTTAAATACTTTTCCCAGCAAATACCCCAGAATCATGACTGTAAAAATACTTACAACCGTTAATAGTAAACCTTCTTTTCCTGCGTGAAGTGCTTCATCCAGTTTCAGCCCGAATCCCAGCCCAACAATTGAAATCTGCAACAGCAAATGGATATAATGATGCAGATGTTTTTCAAAAGGATTTCCTATGAGAACAGCCAGTACAAATCCTAAAATCAGGGCTATAGGTGAAGATATAAATGGTGTAAGACATAAAACTGCCAATACAATAAAAAAAACTTTCCGTATCGTTTCATTTTGAATGAAATCTTTCATAATGCGAACTTTTAAAATCTGCACCAAAATTCCGGAAAATAGTATTACAAAGTAAATCGTATTTTGTTATATTGGATAACTAGAAGTTATATCTTTGCTTATCACTTATCACTTATCACTTATCACTTATCACTTATCACTTATCACTTATCATTTATCACCTGTCATTCTGCAAATCTCAGGAAAAGTTTGATAAGTTCAGACTGGTCTCCTTTAGGTAATATAAAATGAAAATCTCTTTCAATACTGAAATTTTTAATATCAATAACGGTCAATATATTGTTTTTAAGCTCATTCAGGATGGTGCTGATGGAAAGAAATGCCATACATTCCGAATGAAGAAGATAATTTTTAATACTTTCACTGCTTCCCAGCTGCATGACGGTATTCAGCTCATGGATATTAATTTCTTTTTCTCTGAGTCTGTTTTGTATAAACTCTAAAGTCCCGGAACCTTGCTCTCTGAAGATAAGATCCAGTTGATAGAGATCTTTTAAGTTTAAAGTTTTATGAGCAAGAGGATGATCTGACTTTGCTGCCAAAACAATTTCATCCGGCTTAAAAGTTTTATATTCAAAATAAGAAGACTGCGATTCTCCTTCAATGATACCCAGATCAATCTTTTCTTCTTTTAAAAGCGTTGAGATCGTTTCTGTATTTCCTGTAAGAAGTTCAATCTTAATATCTCTGTAATACGAATTGAATTTGGCTAAAATTTCCGGTAAAATATACTGTGCTACAGTTGTACTTGCCCCGATAATCAATTTTCCTTTATGCTGCTGACTGATCTGGCTGATCTCAAATTCCATGTCACGGTAGATATTTCTGATCTTCTCTGCATGCTCAAACAAAATTTTTCCGCTTTGGGTCAGTTGGATAGAAGTTCCTTTACGGTCAAATAATTTAGCGCCTATCTGAGTTTCAATCTCTTTAATATGTTTAGTAACAGCGGGTTGTGAAATATGCAGCTCTTCTGAAGCCTTAGTGAAGCTTAATCGCGTAGCCACCGTGTGGAAAACTTTTAATCTGTAATCGAACATGGGAGTAAAATTACGAATTAAAGTTGGAAATGGAGTGAGGGAATTGGTGAGTTTGAGAGTTGGAGAATTCGAGAGTTTTCGGGTTTCGGGATGCGAAATACGTACTTCGCATCCCTAAACCCGAAACCTTTATAAAAAATCCGAAATAGATCTGTCCTGCTGGTTTTCAAACCTACTGTTTTTTGCCTCTCCAATCTTCTGTTTTGTATAAATACTGTTATGTCCTGAGAGAAGATAAGAAACTACACAGGCGATGGCTACATACACACCAGATTCTGCTCCGAACAATTCAATTCCCATCAGCATACAGGCTAGTGGAGTATTGGTTGCTCCGGCAAATACAGCCACAAATCCCATTCCTGCCAATAATCCGAAAGGCAGAGGAATAAACAGAGACAAAGCACTGCCTAATGTAGCTCCGATAAAGAACAAAGGAGTAACTTCCCCACCTTTGAATCCAGCTGAAAGCGTCACAATCGTAAAGATCATTTTTAAAGCAAAATCATACAACGGAAGCTGCTTTTCAAAAGATTCTGCAATCACAGGAATTCCTAATCCAATATAGCGGGTTGTGTCCATTGCAAAAACGGCAAGTGCAATAATAATTCCTCCCACAACGGGACGAAACGGAGGATATTTGATTTTTGATTTGAAAACAGAACCCATCCAATGAATTATTTTGCTGAAAGCAGCGGCACAGATTCCGAAGGCTATTCCTGCAAGAATACTGTAGAGGATTGGCAGCAGTTCAAGTTTGGGTATAAAATCAATATGATAATGGGTGTGTTGTACATTCCAGAGGTTGGTAGCCCAGTCCGCCAGAATTGCAGAAGCAAATGCCGGAAAGATAGCATTGTAGCGAATTCTTCCCATCAGAAAAACCTCAAGACCAAAAACAGCGCCGGCCAGTGGAGTTCCGAATACAGAACCAAATCCAGCTGCAATAGCTGCAATAATCAATATTTTTCTTTCGTTTCTGTCAAGTTTAAAAGGTCTGGTAAGCTGGTCGGCAATAGCCCCTGCCATTTGAAGTGCGGTTCCTTCACGGCCTGCTGAACCTCCGAAAAAATGAGTTACAATTGTCCCCAGATAAACAAAAGGTGCCATTTTGAAAGGAATGATTCCCTTAGGCTCATGGATTGTATCAATCAGCAAATTGTTTCCGGCCTCAACATCTTTTCCGAAATAATAATAGAGAAGTCCTATCAGAAATCCTGCAACAGGAAGTAAAGCAATCAGCCATAAATGATTTTCCCTGAAGTTCGTTGCCCATTCCAATGACTGAAGAAACCCTGCAGAAGCTGTTCCTGCCAAAGCACCAATAATGATACTGATACACAGCCATTTTAAAATATAGAGAAACGCCGGAAATTTTCTGAAGAAAAAATGAGTGTGAAAAACTGCTTTTTTAACAAGTGTTCGTTGACTTTTTGACATAATACTCCTGATTAGTTATTTGTTAATAATCTTTTAATCAGGCGTCATCAGCTTTTGTAAAGCGGTTGGGTAAGGAAGAACACCATTTCCTTTGATAGTGCAAATATAAAAAGAAGAATTTGTTTTTCAAAAAGAATTTCTTGTTTGCTGGTTGTTTTTGGGCTACTGATTACCCAGAAACTTTAAATCTTAAACTTTGAACATTTAACATTTAACTTTCATCCTTAAACTCTCAAACCCAAACTCCGCATCTCACGTATTACAAAAAAGGCTTCATCTCATCTTCAATCTGTGTTCTCAGCTCCATCAGGCGCTTTGCATATATTTCCTGTTGTTTCTCTTCTTCTGTTTCCGGTGTCCATTTCGGTACAGGCAGCTTTTTTCCATTTTCATCTACAGCTACAAAAACGATGATACAGTGGGTTTTTTTCTCAAAGTTTGGCTGTTTCAGGTTTCTTGAAAAGACATTAATGGCGATATGCATGCTTGAAGTTCCGGTATAGATCACCTGTGCGTCTACTTTTACAACTTCACCAATTTTAATGGGATCATAAAAACGGATTCCACCTACATATACTGTGACAGAATAATTACCGCTCCAGGTTGTCGCGCATGCATAACCGGCCTGGTCAATCCATTTCATGACACTTCCTCCATGTACATTTCCTCCGTAATTAACATCTGAAGGTTCCGAAATAAACTGAAAAGTAATAGGCTTGTTCTGCATCTTTATAAAATTTGAATAAAGTTATTTAATAATTTCCAAAGTTTTAGATTAAATCCTACTTTTGAAACACGAAACTTTCAATGAAAGGGAATTTTAACCAATAACAGATTTAGCAACAGTAATGAAGAAAGTATTTTATCTCAACACCTGTGATACCTGCAGAAAAATTTTAGCCCAATTTGATCTTACAGACTGGGAACTTCGCGAAATAAAAAAAGAGCCTGTCACGAAAGAGGAATTGGCAGAAATGCATAAGAAAACAAAATCATACGAAGCATTGTTCAGCAAAAAATCTACTCAGATCAAATTGAGAGGACTGGATGTGAAATCACTGACAGAAAAAGATTTTAAAGAATTATTGCTGGATCACTATACATTCCTTAAAAGACCTGTCTTTATAACAGACAAAGAGATTTTTGTTGGAAATGATAAAAAGAATGTGGAAGAATTGCAGAAGTTCTTTGGGGTAAATGAATAAATTTAACCGGAGACTGATTTTGCAAATAATAAACCTTACAGGTTTTTAAAACCTATAAGGTTTGGATATAAACCCAAAAGAGGCTGTGATTTGTTCACAGCCTCTTTTTTGCTATTTTTTTTCAATTATACAAAAGGAGCTTTCACCACTTTTGCAGGAATGTTCTTGTTTCTTACCTGAATAAAGATCTCAGACCCTAATTTGAAGTGAGGTTTGTCCACATAAGCAAGGCCCAAACCTACTTTTTTCATTGGAGACTGTGTTCCTGAAGTTACTTTTCCGATTACGTTTCCTTCTGCATCCACTACAGGATAGTCGTGTCTTGGAACTCCTTTATCTGTAAGTTCAAAACCTACTAATTTTCTTGTAATACCTTCTTCTTTCTGTTTTGCGAAAACATCTTTAGAAACGAAGTCTTTATCAAACTTAGTGATCCATCCTAAACCAGCTTCAATAGGAGAGGTAGTATCATCGATATCATTTCCGTACAGACAGAATCCTTTTTCTAATCTTAAAGTATCTCTGGCAGCCAATCCGCAAGGAATCATTCCTTCTTCTTTACCAGCTTCCATTACAGCATCCCAAAGTTTTTCAGCACTGGCATTGTTGAAATAAATCTCAAAACCTCCGCTTCCTGTGTATCCGGTGTTTGAAATGATCACATTATTTTCTCCTGCAACACTTCCTACAGTGAAATGATAGTAAGGGATTTCTGAAAGGTTTACATCTGTAAGTTTTTGAAGGATTTCAGTAGCTTTAGGCCCCTGAACTGCCAATAAAGACATCTCATCAGAAGCGTTGGTCATTTTAGCTCCGAAAGTGTTATATTTTGAAATATGATTCCAGTCTTTGTCGATGTTGGATGCATTTACTACCACAAAATATTTGTCATCTTCCATTTTGTAAACGATAAGGTCATCTACAATTCCTCCGTTTTCGTTCGGAAGACAAGAATACTGTGCTTTTCCGTTTTCAAGAGCATCTACATTATTGGTAGTTACCAATTGTAAAAGATCTTTTGAGCCTGGTCCTTCGATGAAAAACTGTCCCATGTGGGAAACATCAAATAATCCTGCTTTTTCTCTTACGGCAAAGTGCTCTTCTGTAACCCCTGAGTATTGAACAGGCATTTCAAAACCTGCGAAAGGTACGATCTTAGCTCCCAAAGAAACATGTTTGTCGTACAAGGCTGTTTTCTTCATATTTAATTTTTATTTCTTTATTTTAAAACTGTTAAAAGTCTCATTGAATAAGGTCATATAGTTTCCGTTCCAGAACTTCTGGCCACAATTGATGGAAACTAAATATAAGTTTTTGTCTTTCTGAAAAGCTTTGGTGATCCAGAACAGCTTCTCTTTTTCATCGAAATGTTCATAGAAATATTCTGTATACCCTTTCTGGCTCTTCTTTTCTTTTACTTTTTTCTCTTCATCATGGGATTGATAAAGGGCCAGAATGAATTTTTTTACTTCTTCCTTGGGCAGCGGAAGATCATGGTATTCCGAAATGGTAATAGCTCCGATCTGGCTGGTAGGGAAAATGTTGATAATCTCGCTGTCATTAGTGGATTTCCAGCCTTCAGGAACATTGATAGAGTAATTTGGAGTGTCAAATACACCTGCTTTTTGGGCAAAAAACAGACTTCCTGTCAAAAGAGCAGAAAAGAACAATATTTTTTTCATCATTAAAAATGGTGTTTATATTCTTCGAGGATGATTTTAAACCATTCCGTAAAATTTTCAGGATGTTCGGAAATTTCCTTGTCCAGCTCTTCCATGGAAATGAATCTTACTTCTTCCACTTCTTCTTTATTTAAATTGAAATCAGCTTCATGACTTCCCACAAACACATGATCCAGCTCGTGTTCCCACAGACCACCGCCTACATCTGCTTTGTAAATAAAATTGAATTTTTCTGAAAGTTCCGCTTCAATTCCCAGTTCTTCCTTCAGCCTTCGTACCGCTCCTTCCTGATAAGTTTCCCCTTCTCGCGGGTGTGAGCAAACCGCATTGGTCCATTGGTTGGGAGAATGATACTTCCCTGAAGCCCGTTTCTGAAGAAGCATTTCTCCTTTACTGTTGAAAAGAAATACAGAAAAAGCACGGTGTAACAGGCCATTGATGTGAGCCTGCTGTTTTTCCATCAGTCCTAAAACTTCATCTTCAGGGTTTACTAAAACGACAAATTCTTCCATTCCTACAAATGTAAGAGTAATAAATGTATTTTGGAAATTTTTAGATAAACATCATGCTTTTTATAATAATGATAACAAGATAAAGGGAAACATAAAAAGTAACGGGTAAAATTATCATTCTCCGATTTGTTTTATCTGTAATCCTGATTTACTTCGAGGTTGTTTAAACTTTATATTCATTATTTTAACCACAAAAGACACAAAAGTTTTAAACACTTAAGTTTTCAGAACCAAGCCTTATGCTTAATATGTACACTCAGGTTTTGCGAAAATCTTTGCCTATTGAGCGAAGTCGAAATATTCCTCTTGTGTGAACTTTTCTGCGGTATCATTTTAAATTAAAACCTTTTGTGACTTTTGTGGTTGGGTAAAGTTTTAACAACTTTTTATTAAAAGAAAATTAAAAACGAAAAATTTTAACCATTTGCAGTTAAATAACGAATAAAATATTGATGTTATTCTTTAAATAATAGTTTTTATAGTAAAATATTAACATAAAGCGAGATTATCATGCCTGATAGTTGTAAAAACGCTAACTTTGTTACTTAATATTTAATGATGGAATTAGAATACATTGAACACATTAGTCCTATTCTAAAGGATGGAATAAAAAATTACTTAATAGATATCGACGGAACCATTACTGATGACGTTCCCAATGAAGAGCCCGAAAGAATGGTTACCTGCGAACCATATCCTGATGCCCTGGAAACGATCAACAGATGGTATGACGAAGGACATCAGATCTGCTTTTTTACTTCAAGAACCGAAAATCTGAAACAAATCACAATCGACTGGCTGGATAAGAATGGCTTCAAATACCACAGTGTGCTTTGCGGAAAACCTAGAGGAGGAAATTATCACTGGATAGACAACCACCTGGTAAGAGCTACAAGATACAAAGGAAGATTTACGGATTTGGTAGAAAAACAAGTAACCATTGAAGTATTCAAAGAAGACGGAGAATAAAAATATAATTCAAAGATTTAAAGATTAAATGCGAACCTGTTCCTTTAATTTTTAAATCTTTCATTTTTTAATATACTTGATATTTTATGAAAGTTTTAGCAAACGACGGCCTGGATCAATCTGGAATAGATGCATTGACAGAAAAAGGCTTTGAAGTGATCACTACAAAAGTTCCACAGGAGTTTTTAGTAGATTATATTAATGAACACAAAATCCGCACATTATTGGTTAGAAGTGCTACACAGGTAAGAAAAGATATTATAGACGGATGTCCGTCCATCGACATTATTGGGAGAGGAGGTGTTGGTATGGATAATATTGACGTAGATTATGCAAGAGAAAAAGGAATCCATGTGATCAATACCCCTTCAGCTTCTTCGGAATCTGTGGCGGAGCTTGTTTTCGCCCATTTGTTTTCCGGGGCAAGATTCCTTCAGGATTCGAACAGAAGAATGCCGGTTGTAGGAGATACTGAATTTGCAGGTCTTAAAAAAGCATATGCTGCAGGTATCGAATTGAGAGGAAAAACCATTGGAATTGTAGGAATGGGAAGGATCGGTCAGGAAGTGGCAAGAATTGCTTTAGGACTTGGGATGAGAGTGGTTGCTGCTGATAATAATGTAGGAAGAGCAAGTATCAAAGTGAAATTTTACAACAATCAGTTCATCAATGTTGATATCGAAACAGAGCCGTTACAGGATGTTTTAAAACATTCAGATTTCATTACTTTACACGTTCCTGCACAGAAGGACGGTTACATGATCGGAAAGAATGAATTTGAAATCATGAAAGACGGAGTGGCTATTGTAAACTGTTCAAGAGGTGGGGTTATTGATGAAGCGGCTTTAATTGAGGCTTTGGACTCAGGCAAAGTAAGATTTGCCGGATTAGATGTTTTCATTAATGAGCCAACACCATCCAAAGAAATTCTTACTCATTCCAAAATCTCTCTTACCCCGCACACAGGAGCCTCTACTCTTGAAGCACAGGATCGAATAGGGCTTTCCCTTGCAGAGCAGATTTCAAGTATCTTACAGATTCAATAATTTGAAATGGATCATAAATAAAAGCACCTCGGTCTGCTAACCGAGGTGCTTTTTTATTTTAAACTGTTGTTTGCAGACTAGATATTTTTGCTTTTCAGCAAATCTCTGATCTCCATCAGTAATTTTTGATCTTCTGTAGGTCCGGCAGGAGCTGGAGCCTCTTTTTTGTTTACTTTATTGGCGAATTTAATGATCCAGAAAAGAACCATCGCAATACAAAGAAAACTGATTACTGCGGAAATAAAATTTCCGTAAGCAACACCATTCCATGAAAGTTTTGAAATGTTTTCTGCACCGGCTGCTTTTAATGCCGGGTTGAGTATCAGAGGAGTGATTACATCTTCCACTAAAGAGGAAACAATTTTACCAAATGCTGCCCCAATGATCACACCGACAGCAAGATCGAGAACATTACCCTTAAAGGCAAACTCTTTAAATTCTTTTACAAATCCCATAATTTATATTTTTTTAATTAGCATAAACACAAAAATATAATTAAAAAATGTAAAAAACACTACGTTTTTATAGTTTTTTGTTCCCAAAATATTGAATTTTATGCAGAATTTCTATCATCTGTTTTAATGAATATGCCAACATTATATCAATACATTATTTCATTAATGATGACTTTTTATTTTTATTAATGACGTGATATCATAATAAAAAATCTTTTGTAATTTGCTTAAAAGTTTGTTTTACCTATGAAAGTTTTCACCGCAGAACAGATACGCAGCTGGGATCAGTTTACCATCTCCCATGAGCCTGTTTCTTCTATTCAATTAATGGAAAGAGTTTCAATGGCTGCAGCTCATTGGATTTCGGAGCACTGTAAAAACCATAAGAAACTTGCTGTATTCTGTGGTAACGGAAATAACGGAGGTGACGGCCTGGCTGTCGCAAGAATACTTTATCTGAAAGGTTTTGATGTGGATGTATTTGTTGGTGATTCCAAAAGGAAATTTTCAGAAGATGCTTCTGTAAATTTGAAAAGACTTCGCGATTTGTCGGGAATTTCGGTCAGAAAATTGAGCCCCGGTGAACACTATAATTTCGATGAGAAAACAATTATTGTAGATGCTCTTTTTGGAACAGGATTATCCAGACCATTGGAAGGAGATAATAAAAAGCTTGTTGAACAATTGAATAATAAAAAAAATAGTAAAATATCCATCGATATCCCTTCAGGATTGTCTGCAGATGGAATATTTGATGATAGTTCTGTTATTCTGAAAGCTGATTATACGTTGACTTTCCAATGTTGGAAAAGAACCTTTCTTCATCCTGAAACCGGAAAATATACAGGAAAAGTAGTACTGCTGGATATTGATTTAAGTAAAACATACGCAGAAACAACCGGTTCTGATTACTCTGTGATTGATGATCAGCTGATTGGTTCGATATTCATTCCGAGACAGGAATTTTCTCATAAAGGAACTTATGGTAAGGCAGTTATCGTAGGAGGCAGCTACGGAAAAATAGGAGCTGCAGTGCTGGCAACACGATCGGCGTTGAAAACAGGGGCAGGGCTTACCTTTACACTCGCTCCGGAATGTGGGTATGACATTTTGCAGCTCTCTTGTCCTGAGGCCATGTTTATAAAAGGAGGGGATACATTTATATTCAATTTTGAGACTGATAAAGATGTTACCTGTGGTGTAGGACCCGGTTTGGGAACTCATTCCGGAACAGAGAAAAGCTTTTTGAGTTTTTTGAAAAGCCATTCTCAGCCGTTGGTTCTGGATGCAGATGCGTTGAATATTATTTCAAAAGATCAGAAGAATTTGAAACTGATTCCCAAAAAATCAATCATAACCCCTCATCCGAAAGAGTTTGAGCGACTTTTCGGAAATACAGACAATTCTTTTAAAAGACTTGAACTGGCCAGAAAAAAGGCAAAAGAACTTAATCTTTATATCATTCTGAAAGATCATCACACGCAGATCATTACTCCGCATGGGAAGGTATTTTACAATATAACGGGAAATGCAGGGCTGGCAAAGGGCGGAAGCGGAGATATTCTTACCGGAATTCTTACTTCGCTGCTGGCCCAGAAATATTCCGAGGAAGAGACTTGTATTCTTGGTGTGTGGTTACATGGCAGAGCTGCGGATGTAGCTTCAGAAAAGCATTCAAAAGAATCGATGCTGCCTACTGATGTTATTGATGCGTTGGGGACTGTTTTTGAGGAACTGAACAGGAAAGCAGAAAGGAATCTGTAATAAGGCGAACAGACAAAGAAGTCAATGATTTTAAAATATTTAAAAAGGCAAATCTGTATTTTACAAATTTGCCTTTTTATTTTTTTATTGCTGAATAAAACGTTTAGTCTTCAATTATTCCGGCTTTGCGTTCTCTTCTTCTGTGATTTTAAATTTCTTGGAAACAATCATGATGACAACCCCTGCAATCATAAAAGGAATTGAAAGAACCTGACCCGTATTCAGACCTCCAATCTGGATAAACTCATCTCCCTGTGGTTCTTTAAGGAACTCTACAAAGAATCTGATAGCCCAAAGAATGATAAAGAACAGACCGAATAACCATCCCTGCTGATATTTTTTATCTGTTTTTCTGTAAAGTACCCACAATAAGATAAAGAGAAGAACATATCCTGCCGCTTCAAATAACTGGCTTGGATAACGGGGTACAGTAAGACCATACTCACTGCTCTGCTGCGGGAAAAGAAGAGCAAACGGAGAGTTGGGATCAGCTGGTTTACCAACAATTTCAGAGTTGAAAAAGTTCCCCATTCTTACAAATGCTCCTCCTAAAGCGACTACAATACCCAATCTGTCATATACCCAGAAAGGATTTTTCTTAATAATTTTAAATGAATAATACAGCGTAGTGAAAATCAAAGCAATGGTAGCTCCGTGGCTTGCCAATCCTGAAAATCCCGTAAACTTAAACCCGTTTTTTGTGCTGATGGGTAAAAATACGCTCCAGAAATCTTCTTTAAATAATTCCGGCTGATAAAAGATAACATGTCCTAATCTTGCTCCCAGAATAGTCCCGATCAATGTCCATGTGAACAGAGGTTCAAGGTATTTTTGATTCACATTATCAATCTTAAAGATTCTCATCATTAAAACATACCCGAAGCCAAATGCAAAAACAAACATCAAACTATAAAAGTGAAGCATAAATGATCCAATGTGAATACCCTTTGAAGGATCCCATATTTTAAAAGAAGTTTTAAGCTCTACTTTATCAGAATCAGTGATAGGCTTTACAGATTTTACAGCATATTTAAAAGTGGTGATGTTTTCTTTGGTAACACCGGTATCAATCAGTTTAAAATTTTTATCGAAAAACTGATATTTTGAATCCTTGTACTTTGCTAAAGTGGAAGCTCCATAATTATAATAAGCAGGTTCAAAACTAGATTCATTAAGGATGACAACAAAAGACTGGTTCTTATCTGATTCTCTGTCCGGAAAAGCCGTAAGGTCTCCCATCTCTGTAGTAGAATAGATTTTTACAGGAATATTGCTTCCGTTGATATCTAAAGTTCCGTCAGATAAACCCCCAGGGTATTCCTGTGCAAAAAGAAGCTGCGTTGTAAACGCAAACAGCACAAGATAAATTCTGAAAAAGATAGTATTCATTTTTCTATTGATTTAATAGTTTGATTATTGACATTTATGTTTGGGTGGAACAGGATCATAACCGCTTCCTCCCCAAGGATGGCATCTTAAAATTCTTTTAAATCCCAGCCAGAAACCTTTAAAAACACCATGTACCTGAAGGGACTCAATCATATAATGAGAACAGGTAGGTTCGTAACGGCAGTTTTTGGGAAGTAAGGGCGAGATGAACCATTGGTAAAATTTGATCAAAATTACCAGCGGAAATGTAATGATTTTATTGAATGTAAGTTTCAAAACAATGCAAAAATAGGGTAAAAAAATGAAAATTAGTTTAAATTTGTTATAAGTTTCGGAGATCAGAAATCCGGACATTGATCTTAAAAAAAGAATTACTTTGAATCAAAATATTCCATTAGCTGAAAAATTAAGACCTAAAACCCTGAACGATGTATTGGGACAGGAGCACCTTACAGGCGATAAAGGAACAATCAGAAAAATGATTGAAAATAATACCCTCAATTCACTGATATTCTGGGGACCTCCCGGAACAGGAAAAACTACGCTGGCTGAAATTATCTCAGAACAGTCTGGGAGGAAGTTTTATAAACTTTCGGCAGTTTCTTCAGGGGTAAAAGACGTAAGGGATGTAATTGAAGATGCCAAAAAACAGAATCTGTTCTCTGGGAAATCACCTATCTTATTTATTGATGAGATTCACCGGTTTAATAAGTCGCAGCAGGATTCATTATTACATGCAGTAGAGAAAGGATGGATTGTTTTGATTGGAGCAACTACCGAGAATCCAAGTTTTGAGGTGGTCTCGGCACTCCTGTCAAGAAGCCAGGTCTATGTTTTAAAAGCCTTAAGCTACGAAAAGCTGGAGGAGCTAATTGATATTGCTTCAGAAAGATACAATAAAGATGAAGGAACAGATTTTACAATCCTTGAAAAAGAAGCTTTCATCCAGTATTCCGGCGGTGATGCGAGAAAACTGATCAATTCCGTAGAACTGGTTTTGAATCAATATAAAAATTCCGGGACAACAGAAATTATTAATTCTGATGTACTGGAAGTTTTGCAGGAGACAATGGCTCTTTATGATAAAAACGGAGAACAGCATTATGATATCATTTCAGCTTTTATCAAATCTATGCGTGGAGGTGATCCGAACGGAGCGGTGTATTGGCTGGCCAGAATGATTGCCGGAGGAGAAGATATTAAGTTTATTGCAAGGAGAATGCTTATTTTGGCAGCTGAAGATGTGGGTTTGGCTAATCCCAATGCTTTGGTGGTTGCCAACAACTGTTTTCAGGCGATTAATGTAATCGGGAATCCTGAAGCAAGGATTATATTAAGTGAAACAGCGGTGTATCTGGCGGTTTCACCTAAAAGCAATTCTGCATATATGGCTATCAATGAGGCTTTAGCTTTGGTAAAACAGACGGGAAATCTGCCTGTGCCGCTTCATTTGAGAAATGCGCCTACCAAACTAATGAAAGATCTGGATTATGGAAAAGAATATAAATATGCCCATTCCTACGAAGGAAACTTTGTAGAACAGGATTTTCTTCCGGAAGAAATAAGAAATGTCAAACTGTACGAACCGGGAAATAATGCTACGGAGAAGAAAATCTATGAGGAACTCAAGAAAAAATGGAACAATAAATATTAAAATAAAAAGGATGCTGTTTTTTAGCATCCTTTTTTATAGTATTCAATTATTCGGTAGTATAAATAAATAATGTTTTCTTACCGTTATAATCTTTTGTTTCCGTTCTTTTTTTGATTTCAGGATAGATCATAGTATTGGTATCCGTAAATTCATATCCTTCAATAAATACCGGATTGTCTGCCGGAATATTGTATTGTACGTTGATGGACGATAATGGCATTCTGTCCAGAATATTTTCTCCGTTTTTGAACTTATATTCGGTAACTCCTTTTGTAAAAACAGAACTGTATTTTTTTAAACTTTGGGGAAAGCCTGAGGGAGTATTGTATACTTTTAAAACCTGTAATGCGTTCTTTTTTGTATTGAATAATTCTACTGTCCCAATGGCGTTATCAGCCACTGCGAACTTCACAGCAGGATTTTTTTGCTGGGCAAATAGAGCAGCTGAGGACAGGAGTAAAAAAGAGTAGAGTAATTTTTTCATAATCAGAATATGTAACTGTTAAAAACGTGATAAATATAGTTATTTTTTGTAAAATTTGAATAAAATATTGAATTGTTTTAAATATTATTTAGAAATAAAAACTTTTACCATTATTGTTAGTCTGTGCTTTCTTCCTTTTTATCTTTTTTATCCACCATATTTCTGATCATGTTTTTCAGGCGCTGAAAAGTGAAAGAGCTTAGCAATAAAATAATTCCGAGAACAATAAAGGCGCTGATTCTTGAAATATTATCCATCTGCCACACATCGTAACCATAAAGTTTTAATACCATAAGGCCTACCAATGCAAAGCCAATCTTGTTGTATTCCTGAATATTCTTTTTCAAGCCGGTATAAATAAAGATGCTGGCAAGAATTGTCCATATAATAGGAAGATAAAGAATATTGAAATGTTCACTTGCTTTGTAAGAATGAGGAAGGTCATTGGAGGTCATTAAAATATAAGCATGATGAAATTCGCAACTTACAGAGATAATGAGTGCTAAAGATAGCATCCAGTAAGAAACCTGTTGTTTGTGGAACGCTGAAGAAGGAATAATCCTGTACCATACATATATAAAAGGAATCCATTGTAGCAGATGCAGGAAATAAAAACTTAAATGGAGTGTCTTTGTTAAGATAGCCGTCACAACGGGAAGCGTAGATACAGAGGTGTTTATTGCAATCAGGAAAAAAAACAGATACATCAGTATATTTTGGATGTCGTTTCTGATGTTCAGTAGTTTTCTGAAAAGCAATAAAACAAAAATATAATAAATACTGAATAAAAGTCCTGTGCTGGCAACGGCTGACCATGGCATTTCTGAAACATGGTACGTAATCTCAAGAAGAAAAGTGATGTAAATGACCCCATAGCTAATCACCGTAATAAGATCTTCAAAAAAGTTACTCTCTTTTCCATTGGGCTCTTTGGAGAAGTTCCTTAATAAATACAAATTAATTATTATGGAAACAATGGTAAACGAACTGGTGATAAACGGAGGATTGAATATGATATTGAGATCTTTTGTTTCAAAATAATCAGTCCAGGTTACGAGCTGGGCAATCATCACTAATGGAAACAGGATATAAAAGAAAATCTTGAAAATCTTCTGACCGGTTTTTTTCCAGATAAAAAGAAGAAGAGTAGTTTCTATTGCCCAAATGCTGGTAATGAGGTGGGTTTTAAACTGAATAGCAACTGCAATTGTAATAAGACTGGTAACAAGTCCTGCGAATACGGAATAGGCAACTCCGGAATCTTTCCGTTTATATTCTCTAAACAGCAGAACAGAATTGACAGCAGTAAAGATAAGAGGAAAAATAATGGGAGGTTCGTATTTTAATGTATCAAAAATATAAAGCAGCCCCAGAATACTTGAAAAATTAGCGAGAGCAAGTATTAAAATATCTGAGGTTGAAAGTATATTTCTTTTGAAATAGTCATTCAGGGCAAAAATGTAGAAAATTGCATAACTGATAAGATAAAAGGTGATGTTTAAAAGCTCAGGGCTTTTATGAGTCCAGGATAGAAGATAACCTGTGGTAAAAATATAAGCTGTCCATCCCACGCTTTTCCAGTGCTGCAGAAAAGAGACGGCCAGCATTCCGGTATTTAAAAGAGTAATATAAATAAAAAGGAAAAGATAGTTACTTTGTCCTGTGCTTATCATGAGAGGAGCTGCAAAACCTCCTATGAGCGAAAAGATAATCAGTACTTCACTTTTATAATAATAGGATAGAATAATAGAGGCTGCAGTAATCAGTACCGTGATGATAAATGCCGTATTCTGGGTAAACAGATGGTATTCACGGAAGGCAATGGTGGCAGTGAAATACAGAACAGCAACACCACCTCCTGTAATGATGGAAGAAAAGGCCTGGTAATTTTTTCTGAGAAAATGGGCGGTTATGATAATTCCTGCACCGGTACAAAAACCAATTCCTGCTCTTGCTGCTTCACCAATCCAGTTTTTATCAATGGCATATTTTACAAAATAACCGATTCCGAGAACAAGTGTGAAAATACCAATAATGGTAAGCGCATTTTGTTTTAAAAAATCAAAAACAGGAGTGAGCCGGTCTTTTTGACCTGTTGTTGGAAGTTTTTCACTTTCTTCGCCGTGCTTTATGTTTTCAAAATGAACCTGTTGAGGCTGTCCTTGTTGTGGGATAAATGTCTCTTCCGTTGAAGTTTTCTCAGAGATTACTTCAGTCTGAGCCGGAGGGATATTATTGATTTTATAATTAAGATCTGAAATCTCCTTCTCCAATTTTCTGATTTTGGTATTCAGATTATTGAAAATAATGAAGATAATTATAAAGATGATGACCGCAACAAATTCATTCATTTCATTAGTTTTATCAAATATAAAGAAATGTTTTGTATGCTATTAAAAAAATTAACCCATCGTGGTATAAACGATGGGCTAAATGGTATAGATAACTAACAATATGTTTTTACTAGTTTGATACTTTATAAATGTAGAAGGATGCAATACTGGATCCTAATAATCCTGCTGAAACAATACCGGAATCTACAATTCCGAAAGATACTTTGTCACCTGCCTGAAATGAATACAAAGAATTAATACTGGAATCGGAAAGTGTTAAGTTAACTGCTAATGCAAGATTAACACCGCTGAACGGACGTGTGTCTATAAGAGTTGTTATTCCGGATCTGGTTCTTGCAATTGCGATACCAGGAGCTCCTGATAATAAAGAAGCTTGTAATCCTGTTCCATATCTGAATGCGAACCCAACAGCATATACTCCAGTGGATGGAATATTATAAGAACCGTCAGCATTGGTAAACAAAGCAGCGCTTCCTATAGTTCTATCAGTTTGTACAAAGCTTACAGGTTGAAAATCAGAAGGTAAAACTCCTAGATTCAAGAGCGTTATACCTGTTGTTTTTTTTGCGGAATAGACAGAAGTATTGGTTCCTGCAGCGGCTGTTATTAAGGATGGATCCATGGAGAAAACCTGATTAGTTCCCTGATTGAGTGCTAAAATTTGATATCCTGGTAGTGCTGTAGCTGCAGGGGTAACGCGAACTTTCATAGTTCCATTTACGTCTAAGGTTGCGGATGGGCTAGCTGTATTGATACCAACTTGCGAGAATAATAGTAACGCAGCACATGCTAACATTAAGCTGTAAAGTTTAGTTTTCATGATCAATATTTTAATTAGTTGCTAGACAAATATACAACAAAAATCATACCCTGAATTGTTGTATTTGTAATATTTGTATTAATATAATGTGATATTTTTAAACATATGTTTATATTTTGATTAATAATTGTATATAATTTAATTACTGTTTATTATATTTGTTTTTTAAATTAATTGGTTGTTTATCAGTGTTTTAATAAAAAACAATTCTCTCTGTTGTGTGGGTTATTTTTTATCAGACAGAATGTGCTGTTTGTGAAATAATTTATTATAAAAGTTATTTGAATTTTATTTCTTTTGTTTAGTATGAATAAAAAAACACTGCTGTTAAGGCAGTGCTTTTTATGGATTTATGGATTTTTCTAGCTTTCAAGAAGAAATTCTTTATAATTTCCAAGGAAATCTACATTGGCATTGATAGATTCAAGTTCTTTTAAGGCGTTTTCATGTAAGACTTTTTTCCATGGCCCTTGAACATTGATGAAGAAGAAGTAATTTCCCAGTCCTGTTTTTAATGTTCTGGATTCAATCTTACTGAGATTCATTTTTCTCCATGCAAAAACTGATAAAACCTGATGTAATCCACCGGGATGATCTTCCGGAAGAGTAATCAGCATTCCTGATTTTTCACCCAGTGTTTCCAATTTATCATTTTGGTATTTATTCTGCTCCTTGGAAATGATAATAAATCGGGTATGGTTCTGTTCAAAATCCTGAATATTCCGGTTTACGATTTTCAAACCATATAAATTGGCTGCAAACTGATTGGCTACTGCCGCAATTGGAGTTTCGGGATTCTCAGAAACAAATTTTGCTGCAGCTGCTGTGGAGGAAAAGTCCTGTTTGGGAATTTCTTTATAATGAGTGTCCAGAAAATGAAAACTCTGTGCGAGAGCCTGTGGGTGAGAATATATTCTTTCCATATGCTCAACAGAATTTCCCGGATGAATCATCAGATGATGGGCAATAGGCATTACAGCTTCTGCTTCTATCTTAATAGACGGAGTTTTATATAAATAATCCAGTGTCATTGAGACGGTTCCTTCAATAGAGTTTTCCAAAGGTACAACGGCTTTTAATGCTTCTCCTCTTTCAACAGCATTAAAACAGTCCAGAATGCTGGCCTGTGGTACTATTTCGTCATCAGGGAAAAGCTGTGCTGCGGCAAGCTGGGTAAAACTGGCATGAGGTCCCAAAAATGCAATCTTCATAATATATAATATAAAGGAGGTTAAAATAAAGGTACAAAGGTGCGAATTAATTCATAAATAGAATACGTATTGTGGGGTGTTTTGTTACGGATGAGAGTTGCTGGTTTATTTTGTTGCTGGTTTCTTTTGTTATTAGTTAAGTAGAGATAAATATATCTTAATTGCGTTAAAACATTCACCTTTCACTTGCGAAGCAAAATTGACCATTGACATCAATACTCCTGCATTAATATTTCACAGAGTAATTTCTCTAATTCCTGCAACCTACAACCTGCTACCTACGATCTATTTCTTCCAGTTCTTCTCAATAAGTTCCATCAGGAAATCCGGGCACTTGATCACTTTATTGGTTTTTGCGTCGAGAAAGAATAGAGTAGTGGAAGCTTCGGTTATTTTAATATGCTCTTCATTGTAAATTTCATACTCAAATTCAAGCCTCACCCCTGGAATTTTTTTTACATAAGTATGAATTTCTAATTTTTGATCGTACAAAGCAGGCCGGATATATTTAATTTTGTAGTCCGAAACGGGCAGCCAAATTCCTTGGTTTTCAATTTCATCGTATGAAATTCCTATGCTTCTGAAGAGTTCAACTCTCGCTACTTCGAAGTACGTTGCGTAATTGCCATAGTATACATATTTCATCGGGTCTGTCTCTGCGTAACGTACTCGTATTGAGTGGGTTGTGTGTATCATTTTAGATGTTAAATTATACATACAAATATATTTTTAAATAATCAATACCTGCAATATTTTTTTTTGAAAAGAAAATATTGGACCTTTGTCTTCCTTCTAAACACAGTACAAACAAAGAATAATCGGGGCTTAAAAAATGGATGACAATTTAATGATGATATGGCAGAAATGCCTTCAGTTTATGCGCGATAACCTGAACGCTGCTGAAGACAATTCTGACCTTAAAAAACTTGAAAAATCTTTCGATATGCTATTCGATAAGGTTCAGCCGCTTTCATTGGTGGCCAACAACCTTACGTTGATCGTGCCGAGCGATTTTTACAAGGAATATATAGAGGACAATTACCTGTCCTTACTTTCTGCTGCCCTGAAGAAAAATATTGGAAAAGGAGTGAAATTATGGTATTCTGTGATGGAAAACAGACCAAAAGGTGAAGAAAAACCTGTTACCATGAACATCAAAGGACAAAGCGTTCCTACTCCAAAAACACAGGAAACTATGCCACAAGGATTCTCTGCTAATATTGTAAATCCGTTTGTAGTTCCTGGAATTAGAAAAGTAAATATAGATTCTAACCTGAAGCCTGACTATTCATTTGATAGTTATGTGGAAGGAGAAAGCAATAAATTTGCAGCCACTGTAGCCAGATCCATTGCAAAAAGACCTGGAGCAACAGCTTTTAACCCATTATTCTTATATGGAGGTTACGGAGTTGGAAAAACCCACCTGGGACAGGCTGTTGGACTTGAAGTAAAAAATCAGTTTCCGGATAAAGTAGTTCTTTATCTGTCTTCTGAAAAATTTATCCAGCAGTTTATCTCTGCTGCTAAAGCTCATAAACAGACTGAATTTGCAAACTTCTATCAAATGGTAGATGTGCTGATTATTGATGATATTCAGTTCCTGTCTGGTAAATCTGCTACTCAGGATAGTTTCTTCCATATTTTTGACCACCTGCATCAGAATGGAAAACAGATTATCCTTACCTCAGATAAAGCGCCTGCAGATATTATGGATATCCAGGACAGAATTGTTTCCCGTTTCAAATGGGGGCTTTCCGCAGAAATAAAATCTCCTGATTTATCCACAAGAAGACAAATTATCGAGGATAAGCTAAGTAGGGATGGGATCGTTCTTCCCGATGATATGCTTGATTTCCTTGCTGTTGAAACGAAAACCAATGTGAGAGAGCTTATCGGGGTTATTAACTCTGTGATCGCTTACTCTACCGTATACAAGAGAGATCTTAGTCTTGAGTTGCTTAAGGAAACCATCAACAGAATTGCAGCTAACCAGAAAAAGGTGATTAATATTCCTTACATTCAGGAAGTGGTCTGTGATTATTTTGGAATCAAAAAAGAGCAGCTGCTTTCAAAAACAAGAAAAAGAGAGATCGCATTACCAAGACAGCTTGCCATGTACTTCTCCAAAGAATTCACCAATTCTACATTTACTAAAATCGGTGAAGAAATGGGAGGAAAAGATCACTCAACAGTAATGTATGCTTGTGATACTATCAAAGACGTTTCGAAAATTGATAAAGAAATCAAGAAATACGTAAAAGATCTTACTGAAAGAATCAAACAATAAGTAAGGGTGAGCTTACATAAATTAAAATGAAGGATAGTTGTATTCTTCATTTTTTATTTAGTTTTGTTATAGTAAAAGACTTTTTTTAAATAAAACGGAACATGAAAATATTAATGGTTTGTCTGGGAAATATATGCAGGAGCCCATTGGCAGAAGGAATTATGAAAACAAAACTGCCGGAGGATTATATGGTAGATTCAGCCGGAACCATTTCCTTGCATGAAGGGGAGCATCCGGATAAAAGAGCTGTTAAAACTGCCGCTAATCATGATATAGATATATCGCAGCAAAGATCAAGACCTATCACCAGGAAAGATTTTGAGATCTTTGATAAGATCTACTGTATGGATATTGATGTGTTGAATGATGTTGTTTCTAAAACCAAAAATGAAGAAGAACGTCAGAAAGTATCTTTGTTTTTAGAAGTAATGGGAGATCGTAAAAATACTGAGGTTCCCGATCCGTATTGGGGAGACATGAAAGATTTTGAAGCGGTTTTTCAACTTTTGGATAAAGGATGTGAAGCTATCAAAAACCAGCTGTCAAAATAATAAACATGAAAATGTAAAATATTTCTATAAACATCACTCAACGAAAGAACTAAAAATAATACAATGCTTTTTTTACTCCCTGCTTATTTATCAGAAAACACTTCTATCAACCATTTTTCACCTGTTGTGAAGGATTATATCATGCAGACCGATTATTTCTTTGTGGAAAATGAGAAAACTGCCCGAAAGGTCGTTAAATTTTTTGCTCCGGAAAAAAAGCAGGCTGATCTGAAATTGTTTTTATTGGATAAATACACGGAAAGCACAGATATCAAGGAAGCCCGGGAGCTTATGCTGAAAGGGCAGGACTTCGGACTGCTGTCTGAAGCAGGGTTGCCATGTATTGCAGACCCGGGAAATCTGATGGTGAAATGGTGTCATGAGAAAAATATCAGAGTGATTCCAATTTCAGGGCCTTCATCCATTATCCTTGCCTTGATCTCAAGTGGATTCAATGGGCAGGAATTTACTTTTCACGGCTATCTTCCTATTGATAAAAGTGAAAAAAAGAAACAGATCATGAACCTCGAAAACCTTGTTCAGAAGACCGGATATTCACAGATTTTCATGGAAACACCTTACAGAAATAACCAGCTGTTGGAGGATTTATGTAGGTTTTTGTCACCCAATACAAAACTTTGTATCGCTGCCAATATCAACGATCCGGAACATGAGTTCATCAAAACAAAAACCATAAAAGACTGGCAGAAACAAAAGCCGGAACTTCATAAAATTCCCGCAGTATTTGTAATTGGGAAGTAGAACCTGCTCTTATAGTCTATAATAGATAGGCGTTTTTTAGAAGACTGTGAAAAGGCTGTGATTATTGATCGCAGCCTTTTTTTTATTTAAAATGAGGTTTGAATTTTGTGAATAGGCTTTCTAAACTTCTATTTTCTCTTCCTTTCAGCGATTCAATAGGAGTTTCAAATAATAATATTTCAATAATTAGTGATAAATATCATGGGGTTTATATGGTTTTATAATATAAAAAATCCTAATTTTATATCCAGATATAATGCATTATGGATTTATATTTTTTAATAAAATGAATGATATTGTTATACTTTAGTTGTTTCGTTTAATTTTTATTATACATATTATAATTGAGTTACTTTTAATGATATAAGTTAATTTCGCTTGTATTTATTGAATTACAGATGATTTAAATTCAGTTTTGCTTAAAAGCGATCAAACCAATCAACACCAAAATATTAAAATATGATGACACGTAAAATTTTTTTTCCGGTATTGCTGATGCTGGCTATGCTGGTACCATCTTTAATTCATCTGTCTGCACACGGATATGTACTGAGTCCTGCCTCAAGAGGATATCAGGGAAGCCTGGACAAGGCCACACTCGGTTATTCTGCAGCATTTGGAATCTATGGATCTGTTATTAATGAACCGGGATCTCTGGAAGCTCCGAAAGGGTTTCCTGCGTTGGGTCCTGCCGACGGAAAGATTGCCTCCGCTAATGGAAGTATAGGAGGAGACACTACACTGGATATCCAGACTGCCGACAGATGGAAGAAAACAAATATCTCCACGGGTGTGAATGCCTTTATCTGGAAATACTCGGCGTATCATGCGACAGCGAAATGGCATTATTATATGACAAAGCAGGGTTGGAATCCCAACCAGCCTCTTTCCCGTCAGGATCTTGAGCTTATTGGAACAGTTGCACATAATGGAACACCACCCCAGGATAATGTTTCTCACCAGATTACCGTTCCTGCAAACCGTACCGGCTACCATATTATTTTAGCGGTCTGGGATGTAGCGGATACTACCAATGCATTTTATAATGTGATTGATGTTAACGTAACCTCCGGAACAGGAGTTTCTGCTCCTGCCACCCCAACAGGATTATCACAAATAGGAGTAACCAGTTCTACTGCTAAAATAAGCTGGAATCCACAATCTGATGCGGTATCTTATAACGTTTTCCGCAACGGACAGAATGTTCAGCAGGTAAGCACACCTTCATTTCAGGATACAGGTTTAACTGCCAATACAGTTTATATATATGAAATACAGGCAAAAGGCTCTTCCGGACTTACTTCACCGAAAAGTTCACCACTCAATGTAAAGACAAACAGTGAAGGTATTCCTGAAAAACCTACAGCACCCTCAAACCTTCATTCAATGGGAGTTACCGAAAACTCCGTTTCCCTAATGTGGATGGCATCCACTCATACACAGGGAATTAAAAATTATCAGGTCTTTGAAAACGGAATCAAAGTAGGAGAGACTGTACAAACAAGCTTTTTACGGACAGGATTATCACAAGACACAGAATATACCTATACCGTAAGATCTGTTGCAATGAACGATCAGCTTTCGGATATGGGTAATGAATTAAAAGTCAGAACAAAAAAAGTTACACCAGGAAATGGGCAATCCTATTGCGGAGCAGAGCAGTATAATGCTGCTAATGCATATCCTACAGCCGGAGTGAAAGTTTTTTACTCTTGTAAAATCTGGAAAAATAAATGGTACGCAAATCCTGGAGAACTTCCGGGAGCGAATATGGTTTGGGAGGAAGTAAGTGTATGTACAGAAGGTTCTGACTGTGAATCAGGCGGTCCGGTTACGTATTGCGGAGCTCAGGAATATAATTCGGCAAAAACGTATTCAACAGCAGGAACTAAAGTATTCAATGCCTGTAAAATCTGGGAAAACAAATGGTACGTGAATCCGGGAGAAGCGCCGGGAAGTAATGCTGTCTGGAAATTTGTAAGCGACTGTAATGAAGGGCAGGGTTGTAAAACATCAGTTCTTGCCAGTAAAGAAAATGATCTTTCAATCATAGTATCTGAGCATTTGATCAATTTTGCACCTGAAAACTTCTATGATAAAATAAGCAGAGTAGATATTATTACTCCACATGGACTTCAGATAATGACTTTTATGAATCCAGAAAAAGACAACATGGATATCAGCCGCCTTCAGCCTGGAATCTATTTTATAAAGATCCACTATAAAGATGGAAGAAATATGACCAAAACCATCAGAAAATAGTAAAAAGAATAAACAAAAAGGTGGTCTCAAAAGTGTCATTCTGAATGAAATGCAACGTAATGAAGAATCTCATATTACAAATTGTGAATAAGACTATTCCTTCGGCAGAATGGCGAAATGCAAATAGTTTGACTTTTGAGACAATTTCTTTTTTCAAAAATATTTAACAGCCGTTAACAAGACTATTGCATTGTTATTGATTTTAAATAAACACTGGAAACGGAATAAAATGCTGGTAATGCAGTGAAAATCCGGGCATCTTTGATGCCCGGATTTTTAATAAGTTAATTTTAATCTTCTTTCTTTGATTTCCATTTTCTCCAAATAAAAATAATAACAGGAATAAGCAAAAAGAAAGGCCACAGAGAAATGATTCCGAGCATAAAGCTTACAAAACTGTTCCAGCCTTCCGTTACCGAATCTACAAACCGGCTTCCAAAACCTATTTTTGAGGTTGCTGAACTTCTCACTTTTTCTTTATATAAATTTAAATTCAGAGTGCTGTAATTCACACGGTCATCAATAAAACGAAGACTCCCTTCTGCCACATCAATCTCATCTTCCAGATCGCGTATGTTTTCCTGAATTTCAAGCATATCTTTTGTGGTAGCTGCCTTTTTAAGCAGGTCACGGTATTTTTCCAGATATATCTTTTTATTGGCCAGCTTTATGGCTATATCCGTATATTCTTTTGTTACATCATTAGATGAAATATTTTTAGACAAAACAGTTCCTACACCATCCGAAAATGAATGGATCAGAGCATCAAAATTTTTATGAGGCACGCGGATAATCAGGCTTAGATTATCATCCATATCCGTATTTTGAAACTCTTCTTTCTGGATGTAAGCATTGTTTTTCTTGATGATCTCATAGACCTTATTCTGTGTCTTTTTGATATCACCCACCTGAATCTTCATATCTCCGTTTTTGATGATTTTTTTAGAGATCGTATCTGTTTTCTTAGGGATATAATTTTCTTTGTTTGTAACATTTTCATCAGATACCAGCTTTTCGGAGACAGAAAGTGGTGGAGGTGGAGGTGCCGCTGCAGGAGAAGGGGCTTTATCTTCGGTTAGAACTTCCATCAGGTCGGCTTTCACTTCCTGTTGTTCACCCCCTGATTTGCTGCAATTGATCAGGATAAGACCTGATAACAGGAAAATCATTTTTTTCATGGCTAGTTAGTTTTTTATGGATACGATCAAAAAGTGTGCTCAAAAATGACCATTTGTAAAATGAATGAAAATTTAAAACGAAAGAATGTTAATACAAAATCAATAAATAGCTCTAAAACCGATCTGAAAATTGCTGAGACTGATAAATTATTTTTATTTTTAAATCATGAAAAAAAGTCTTTTAGCATTTGTGTTTTCTCCATTTCTGATGTATGCCCAGGAAGCTCCGAAACTTACAGACGATATGGCGATGAAATTATCTGACAAACCTCTTCACTGTATCAACCAGGAATATCCGAATAAAACGGCCCACATCATCAATAATGCAGGCGAAGTTCCTTTAACTCCAAAAGATCTTCACCCCAGTTTCTACGGATGTTTCGACTGGCATAGCTCTGTTCATGGACATTGGATGCTGACAAGGCTTTTGAAAACAAAACCCAATCTCTCTAATGCCAAAGACATTGAAAAAATTCTTGACGAATCATTTCAGAAAGAGAAACTGCAAGCAGAAGCAGATTATTTTACAAAATATCAGCTGACGGGAACTTTTGAAAGAACCTATGGCTGGGCGTGGATCTTAAAGCTGGATGAAGAACTGACCAACTGGGATCATCCGAAAGCTACAATATGGCATCAAAACCTGAAACCACTTACAGATCAGATCCTGAAGTCCTGGAAAACCTATCTTCCAAAACAAACTTACCCAAACAGAACCGGAGTTCACCCAAACACTGCATTTGCAATGGCTTTTGCTATAGACTGGGCAAGAGCAAATAAAGATAAAGAATTCGAAAATCAGCTGATGGAAAAGGCTAAATACTTTTTCTTAAAAGATCAGAAAACGCCTGCTTATCTGGAACCGGATGGGTCGGATTTCTTTTCGCCAAGTCTGGAAATTGCAGATCTGATGCGTAGGGTCCTTCCTCAAAAAGAATTTGTACAGTGGCTGAATGCCTTCTATGAAAAAAGGAGTCTGGAAAATGTTGAAAGAATTCCGGTAGTGAGTGATCTGAGCGATTATCAGACCGTTCACCTTGTAGGATTATCTTTTTCCAAAGCATGGTGTATGAAAGGAATTTCCAATGCACTTCCTGCCAATCATCCTCTGAAAAAAGATTTCAGGAAAACAGCAGATGTATTTCTAAATAACGGATTGCCGCTGCTTTTCCAGGGAAATTACGGTGGAGATCACTGGCTGGCCAGTTTTGCTGTTTATGCGCTGGAAGATTAATATCTGATTCCTGCTTTTTTAAGAACAAAGCCTAACAGCCATATGGGTCCTATCAGAAGAAACTGCAGATCTTTAAGGAAACTAGGCTTTTTTCCTTCAATTTTATGGCCTATAAACTGAAAAATCCATGTGATGATAAATACAGAAAGGTAAACCATCCATGATTGTTTTCCGAAACTAATATTGGTCAGATAGATGAAATGTTCCATCATAAGCATGATCACGATCATTATAATAGCGATCAATAAAGAGAGCCTTACATAGAACAGAGTGATCAGAGTAATCACCAAAAGGCTTATAATACTTGCACATCCGAAGTAGGAAGTGCAGAAATGTGGTGAGGGAATCAGGGAGGCGAACCCCAGAATTGTCCAGAAAATTAAGGGCACACAAATCCAGTGAATGAACTTGTTAGTCGCGTTTCTATGGCTTTTACTGTATTCGGCAAATAATAGATCAACCTTTCTCATGCTGAAGGGAAATTGGATTCCTGCTAAAATAATAAAATTTTGTAATCACTGGTAAGATTGCTTACATTTGTCTTATGTCTGCCCTGGAAAAATTTGGCGTTGATATTTTTACCGAACATAATATTTTCGAGCGAATAGCTGTGGGTAAACCGTTTCGCCCCGAAAATCCTGCTTTTATTTTTATTAAATCAGGAACTATAAAACTCCGTCAGCACTTCAGTGATCTGGAGGTTTCTGCCAATATGTTTATGGTAACCGATCCGCAAACCATTTACGAAGTGGTGGGAGTAACTGATGATTTTCAGTCGAGGATGGTTTCTTACAAAAGAGAATTTATTTCTGCCTTATCATTGAAATTTAACCGTCTGATTACGTATCGATATTTCAGGCAGCAGATGAATAAAGGAGTTCCTTTTCATGAGGACGAAATGGAGGTCGTATGGAAAAGTGTCAATTTTCTGAAATATATTCTGGATTCTGATACCGAAATGCTTTATAAAAAGGAAATGGTGGAGCATCTTTTCTCCGTTTTCTGCTATCAGATGGCAGGAATTATTTCTAAGGAAGATAACAGCTCTATGAACCAGATGTCCAGACAGGAAGAGATTGTATTCGTATTTCTTACCGACCTCGCAGAGCATCATCTTACCGAGAGAACCGTTGAGTTCTATGCCGAACGGCAGTCAATTACAACCAGACATCTTTCTTCTGTAGTAAAGGCGATCACGGGAAAATCTGCAAGCCAGATCATCGCCTTAATTGTGATCAACGAGGCGAAAGTGCTCCTAAACTCTTCCAATAAACCGGTTTCAGAGATTTCTTCTATTCTCGGATTCAGTGATCAATACTCGTTTTCTCACTTTTTTAAGAAGCATCTGGAGGTAAGTCCTACACAGTATAGACATCAGTTCGAAAATTAAAATCTTACATTTGAACATCTTTTTCCAAAAATCAAACATTTGATTGATTTTGTTGTTGATCTAACTTTGCATCTGTAAAACAAGGTAAAATGACAAAGAAAATAAAAACAGCACTATCTGTACTGATAGCAGCTTTTCCTGCGCTGTTTTTTTCACAACAGATCAAACAGATGACTGCAGGTGAGGTGGCGGAACTCGCTGTTCAGAATCATCAGCAGCTCAAAGTTTCTGCGCAGAATATTGGTATAGCAAAACAAAATATGAATGTCGTTAAGCTTCAGAAACTTCCTACGATTACCGCTTCTACAAGTCAGTTCTATTTGGGAGATGCAGTCGCTATTGATAAAGACTTTTCGAATTCTACAAACGTTCCGATGCCGCATTACGGAAGTTCGTATGCGGTACAGGCCACGCAGCTGATCTTCAAAGGAGGATTGGTAAATAAATCTATCGAAATGGCGGGGCTTCGCGAGCAGCTTTCCGAACTGGATTTAGAGAAAAACAAACAGGACGTGAAATTCTTAGTGATTTCCAATTATCTGGATGTCTATAAAATCATTAATCAGGAAGAGGTATTTCAGAATAATAAAAAACTGGCTCAGGAACGTTTGAAAAATATCCAGAAATTCTATCAGCAGGGAATGGTCACAAGAAATGAGGTCATTCGTGGAGAATTGGCTATCAAAAACCTGGATCAGGGAATTCTTACCCTTACCAATAATAAAAAAATCCTTAATTATAATCTGAATATTGCATTAGGCCTATCCTCTGATACGGAGATTATCCCTACGGAAAGTCTGGAGAATAAAGAATCCGGAATCGGTATGGAGTATTACAGAGAGCTGGCTCATGAAAGCAATCCATTACTGAAATCTGCTCAAAAAAACATTGCTGTTGCAGATAAAAATATTGAAATTATCAAAACAGACAATTCACCTACACTTGCCGGATTTGGCGGATATACGCTGCAAAGACCTATCACGACAAGAAATCCTGTTTTGGATATGTATTCAGGGGGCTGGCAGACAGGGGTTTCTTTGAGCTACAACATTGATACGCTTTATAAAACAAAAGAGAAAGTAAAATTAGGGGAACTACAAAAGGATCAGGCGAATGACGCTCTGACTCTGGTTCAGCAGAATGTAGATATGGCGGTGAATGCAGCGTATACCAAATACCAGGAAGCGATTCAGCAGGCTGATATTCTGAATGATTCCAAAAGACTGGCGGAAGAAAACTATAAGATTACGGAAGCCAAATATCTGAATCAACTGGCTGTACAGGCAGAAATGATTGATGCGCAGAACCAAAAACTGCAGGCAGAGCTTGATTATGCCAACGCTGAAATCAATGTTCTGTATCAGTATTACAACCTTTTGAAATCTACAGGAACACTTTAATTTTTAAAACTGAAAATCAATACAATGGAAAACAAGGGACAAACCACTCAAAATACAACACCAAATCCGGCAGCATCCACCGCAGAGAATAAAAAAAAGAAAAATAAAACCAATAAAATCAGAGCAATCATCTCCAATATCATCGTTTTTCTGGTGATCGGTTTCGGGTTATTCTGGTTAATACGTGAATATTTCCATATCGGAAGCAAAACCTATACGGAAGCGGCTCAGGTAGAGGAATTTATTAACCCTATCAATACGAGAGTTTCTGCTTATATCAAAGAAATCAAGTTCATTGAACATCAGCGTGTTAAAAAAGGAGATACTCTGGTAATACTTGATGATCGCGAAATTCTTACACAGCTGGGGCAGGCACAAGCAGCTTATCAAAACGCGATGGCACAAAAAACAGCTACCAGCTCTTCCGTGAATACAGTTTCCAACAATATCAATGTAATGAAGTCCAATATCGCAGGAGCAAAAGCAAGATTATGGAATGCTGAGCAGAATTTAAACCGATATAAAAACCTTCTGGCAGCCGAAGCAGTTACCAGACAGCAATATGATCAGGTGAAAACTGAATATGATGCGCAAAAGGCTGCTTATGAGACCTTAGTGAACCAAAAACAATCTGCCAACCTTTCCACTACCGAAGTAAAAAGCAGATTGGGAATTAATGATGCTGAAATTAAAAGAACAAAATCTGCTTTGGATATGGCGAAAATTAATCTTTCGTATACTGTAATTACAGCACCTTATGATGGAGTAATGGGAAGAAGAACAATCTCTGAAGGTCAGTTGATTCAACCCGGACAGCAGGTTGCCACGATTGTTTTGAATGGTCAGAAGTGGGTAACTGCCAACTTCCTGGAAAGCCAGATGCCGAATATCAAAGTCGGAGAAAAAATTTCCATGACGGCTGATGCTTTGGGAGGGAAAAAATTTGAAGGAATTGTGACTGCTGTTTCAGCGGCTACCGGATCAAGGTATTCAAGCGTGCCTACAGACAATTCTACAGGAAACTTTATCAAAGTACAGCAGAGAATCCCTGTAAGAATAGAGTTTACAGCTTCCAACAAAAAAGAAGATCTGGATAAACTGAGTGCCGGAATGAATATGAACGTGAATATTGGTCAGTAATTTAAAAATTTAATCATTGAAAGATTAAAAGATTGGAAAATGCAGATGTTAAGCTGAAAATTTTCAGTCACTAACTTCTATTTTCTAACCTCTAACTTCTATATTCATTATGTACAATAAAGGATTATATAACGACTGGGTACCCAAACCCGTACAGCTGCTGTTGATTGTATTGCTGCTTACTGTGGTAATGCCAATCGGTGGGGTGTATACCGGAAATATCAGTTCTCTGGTAAGCGGTACCGGAGCCATGACAGAGTATTTTATGTGGGCCAATTACGCCACTACCATTGGGATGGGAGCCTGTATGCCTGTTGTTCTCAGAATCAAAATGAGATTCAAAGTAAGAGATAAGATGGTTGTGCTCCTGATGCTTTTAGGAGTGCTGAGCTACGTGAATGGGACGACTTTACAGCCCATGATTTTTATTTTTACTTCTTTATTGATTGGTTTTATGAAAATGATGGTTACCATAGAGCTTTTCCTGCCATTGATGGTTATGATCGGAAACAGGGGAGTATTTTACGGAGCTTTCTATACCTTCGTTCTGGTAATGAATCAGGTAGCTACCTACTATGCGGCTGAGTTTGCCCTTCTTTACAACTGGCAGCAGTTTTACCTGCTCACAGCCGTTTTATGCTTTATTTTAGCTTTAATACACTGGATTTTTATGCATAATAAATATTTTGCGTTAAAAGTTCCCCTGCATTATATTGACTGGCTGAGTATTTTGCTTTTCATTTCCACATTTATGTTTTCGGCGTATGTATATTCATTTGGAAGACAGCAGGATTGGTTTAATTCCCAGAATATAATGAATGCGAGTATTGCCGCTTTTGTAAGTTTTGCACTGCTTTCTATCCGTCAGCTGACTTTAAAACGACCATACCTTTCATTTAAAATTTTCACAAAAAATAATGTACAGCACGGATTATTCATGCTTTTCTGGCTGGGAATGTTTCTGGGAACTGCTTCTCTTCAGAATACTTTTGCAGTAGGAGTTTTAGGATATGATCAATTGACGAATACCAGATTGAGTTTGCTGATGATTCCGGGAATTATTTTAGCCGGTGTCATTGCCATTTTCTGGTTCAAAAAAGAAAAACCTTTGAAAATGTACATTTTTTCCGGTTTTGCCTCAATGGTAGGATATGCCATTATCATGTACTTTTCAATGGTGTTGGAGTTCAGTTATGACAACTGGTATCTGCCGATGTTCTTAAAAGGTTATGGAATGTGTTCATTGTTTATTTCCGTATGGTTTTATACGCTGGATAAGCTTGAAATGGATGAAATGCTGGCAGCCATCGGACTTGTATTGGTTTGGAGAACTTTCCTTGCCGTAGGAATTTTTTCAACACTCTATTCATGGTTTCAGTACCGTTTTCAGCTTACAGCAATGGGTGATCTTGCAGTTTATATGGACGGAATGACTATTACTCCTCAGAATGTAGCCGCCAATATGAAAGCCATCCAGCTCAATGCAGTCATCATAGCTGCCAAAAAGATATTTGGATATATTATTCTGGTCGGATTTGGAGTGCTTATTTATGTTGCTACCCATCATTTTGGTGCCAAACGTTTTCAGTATTTCAGATTTGTAAGGGTTCTTGGTGGTAAATCCGTTATTGCAAGAAGAAGACTTCGCGAAAGAAAAAAATTATTGGAAGAGATAAAAGACGCTGCAGGGCCTGCAGTATAAAGAATACCTTGTTTTTCACCAGTAAAATCCTGGTCCTTCATTGGGCTGGGATTTTACGTTTTCTAACGAGGGAAGCTGGATGCTGGAAGTGGGAAGTACTGAAAGCCGGGTTATAGCTATTTGTTTTATGTAACCTCTTTATCTTAAAAGAAGTTATTGTAATTTTATTGTATGTACATCATAAATAACTTCCAGCTTTCCTTAAAAGAGTATGAGCATCTTCAAAAAATTGCGATCTAATAATGTACCCAAACGCTATAATGAAAAACAACAAGAGTCCGTAACTCAAAAACCTGAATCACCAGCTTTGAACTTTAGTTTCTGAAGCTGTATCTTTGCACTATGAAAGATTTAATGGGCAGAGCAATCTGGGATTATTACCACAATGACAATCCTGAAGATCTGCAGACTGAAACGTCAATTTCTGAGCTGGATGAACTTCCGGTGGATTATTTATTCAGAGATTTTGAAGAAATGAATGATATTGAGCAGAAAGCACTGCAGTTATCCAACGGAAAAGTTCTGGATATCGGAGCGGGTGCAGGTTCTCATTCTTTATACCTCCAAAATGAAAGAAATCTTGAGGTGACGGCTTTGGATATTTCACCCAAATCCGTTGAGGTCTGTAAGTTAAGGGGAATTAAAAAAGCAGTTTGTGAAAATATGCTTAATTTCTCAGGAGAAACTTTTGATACCATTTTACTGTTGATGAACGGTACCGGAGTTTTTGAAAGTCTGGCTAAAATTGATACTTATCTTCAAAAACTGCATACTTTACTGAATGATGGCGGACAGGTTTTAATTGACAGTACGGATATTCTTTATATGTTCGATCGTGATAAAGATGGCGGAGTGTATATTCCGGCGGGTGGATACTACGGAGAACTGGAATATGTGGTTCATTATAAAGGTGAATCTGAAGAACCGATTACCTGGCTGTATCTTGATTTTAATACCTTGAAAAATGCTGCCACAAATAATGGTTTCAAAATAGAAAGAGTATTGAAAGACGAAGATGCTTACTTAGCGAAACTTACTAAGAAATAATTAAAAACAAGTCATTGCGAGCTGAAAGCGAAGCAATCTCAAAAAATAATACATTGTCATTCTGTACACCGGAATGACTTTTGTTGTGCCTGTTCCTAGCCCCGATAGAAACGGTTACCCCACAGCAAGAGTTAGCCATTTAGGCAGGCGCGAGGAGTAAAAGTGGATAGCGGGAATAAGCTCCTTACCATTGTCTGAATAGATGAATGGTTCTTGCAAGCGGATAGTAAGAAAACCATTCCTGAAAATAAAAATACATCAGAACAGCGCTTGCTACACATAAAATCACTGGAAGAACGTAGGATTTTTGGCGGTATGGCAACTTTTTTGGAGTAGCCACAACCCAAATAATGATTAATCCAAGTGCTCCTACGGCTATAACGCCTATTTCCGGGCTCAACCGTGAGATTGAATTGGGATCAAAATTGGATAACAGAACATATTTTTGCACCATGAAAAAAAGAAATCCATATATCAGCGCCAAGATGGCGGCAGGATACTTTTTTAATTGTATTAAATTCAGAAAAAGTAGAATGGCTCCCGGAATGGTGCCAAAAAAAACACTGACTACAAGAATCGTAATTCTTGAATGGAGCTTAACGGCATTGGGATCTTCTGTAACATGATCTTTCCAGACTTCAACCTCTTCTGTATGTTTTGCTTGCTCTTCTTCCTTTTTATTTTGAATCAATTGCTGAACAGCTGTTTTTTCCATTTCACTGAAAACACGTCCTCTTTCTTCCAGAATTTCAAAAGCTGCCTGAACAGCCTCCGGAACAAAGCGGTTGCCTTCTTTTAAATATCCCTCCAATTCCTGATTGGAAAGCTTTCTTAAAACATTTTTACTGACCATAAGCTGTATATAAAAGAAAGGCTGCTTCTAATGAAACAGCCTGTGATCTTTATAAGGATTTTAATTATCCGATCTCAATACCGTTTTCAACATTGCTGTCATCCGGTGTTACGAAAGATAATTTTCCGTCTGGTTTTGTTGTTAATAATAACATTCCCTGAGATTCAATTCCTCTGATCTTTCTAGGAGCAAGGTTCAGAAGGATCATCACCTGCTTCCCGATTACTTCCTCAGGAGTGAAACTTTCTGCAATCCCCGAAACAACAGTTCTTACATCTACTCCTGTATCTACAGTAAGTTTTAATAATTTATCTGCTTTTTCTACTTTTTCAGCTTCTAAAATGGTTGCTGTTCTAAGGTCTATTTTAGTAAAGTCATCAAACGTGATCTCCTCTTTCATAGGGTTGGCGTTAGGGTTTGTTTTTTTATTGTTTTGTTTTGTGTTTTCCAGCTTTTGGATTTGAGCCTCGATTACGCTATCTTCGATTTTATTGAATAATAGTGGAGCTTCTTCAATTTTGTGGCCAGCTTCAATATGGATTTTCGTATTTTGTAAATCATTCCAATCCTTTTTTTCAATATTGAAGTAACCAAATAGTTTTTCAGCTGAGAATGGCATGAATGGTTCACATAATTGAGCAACAACCGCTGCAATCTGAGCTCCAACAAACATAGTTTGTCCTGCTTCATTTGGGTCGTTCTTTATTGTTTTCCAAGGCTCAGCATTTTGAAGGTATAAATTACCATAGTCTACAAGCCTCATAAAAGCACTTAAAGCATTTCTGAATTCATATTTTTCTAGATGATTACTTACTTCTTCTATTCCAGTTTTGATAGCAATTTGGCTTTCTTCATCTAAAATACCATTTGGAACTTTTCCTTCAAAATTTTTATTTATAAAGGAAATAACTCTGTTGATAAAGTTTCCAAATTTATTAACTAATTCGAAGTTATTTTTAGCTTGAAAATCCTTCCATGTAAAATTATTATCTTTAGTTTCCGGAGCCGATGAAAGAAGAGCATATCTTAAAACATCCTGCTGTCCGGGGAAGTCTTCTACATATTCATGAGCCCATACTGCCCAGTTTCTTGAAGTCGAGATCTTATCGTTCTCAAGGTTCAGGAATTCAAAAGCAGGAACATTTTTAGGCATGATATAATCTCCGTGAGCTTTCATCATTGAAGGGAAAATAATACAGTGGAATACAATATTATCCTTTCCGATAAAATGTACCAGGTCACTGTTTTCACTCTGCCAGTAGTCTTTCCAGTCTTTTCCGTTTTTCTCTGCCCATTCTTTGGTAAAAGAAATATACCCGATAGGAGCATCAAACCATACGTATAATACTTTTCCTTCTGCATTGGGAAGTGGAACAGGAACACCCCAGTTCAGGTCTCTGGTCATGGCACGAGGCTTAAGGCCGTCATTCAACCATGATTTAACCTGTCCGTATACGTTAGGCTTCCAGTCATCTTTATGACCTTCAATGATCCATTCATTTAAGAAGTCTTCGTATTCATTTAACGGAAGATACCAGTTTTTTGTTTCTTTAAGGATAGGAACATTTCCGCTAAGCATTGATTTCGGATTAATCAGCTCAGAAGGAGAAAGGGTAGAACCACATTTTTCACACTGATCTCCGTAAGCGTTTTCATTACCACAATTAGGGCAAGTTCCTACAATATAGCGGTCAGCAAGGAATTCTCCTGCCTGCTCATCAAAATACTGTTCAGAAATTTCTTCAGTGAATTTTCCTTTTTCGTATAAAACTTTGAAGAAATCCTGACTGGTTTCATAATGGTTTTTAGACGTTGTTCTGGAGTATTCATCAAATGAAATTCCCAGATCAGCAAAAGACTTTTTAATGATCTCGTGATATTTGTCCACGATATCCTGAGGAGTTACTCCTTCTTTTTTAGCTCTTATGGTAATAGGAATCCCGTGCTCATCCGAACCACAGATAAACGCTACATCTTTTCCTAATCTTCTCTGAAATCTTGCGTAAACATCCGCAGGAATATAAACACCTGCCAAATGTCCTATATGAACCGGCCCGTTTGCATAAGGCAAAGCTGCCGTAATCATCTTTCTGTTTGACATTTATAGTAAAGTTTTAACTGCAAAGATAAGGAATATCTGCTGAATACCGCTATTGAAGGTGTTATTATGCTCCAGAATGCAAATTTGAAAGACTTGATATGAAATTAAGTTAAACAATTGTTTAACATTTTCTTAAATTAAAACAAATAGTATGTAATACATAAGACGTTGTAAAATATTGGAATTTAAAAAACTAACTAAAATGGGTTTCGTAATATACATAATTTTAACTAAAATTATATTAAATTTATGATAATTCTATTTTTTTTTTAAATTGCAAGTCTGGCATAAGGCCAAAATATGACTGAAAAACGAAACTATAAAAAAATAAGATTGTGAAGAATTTTACAACAGTATTAAAAATTGCGCCCGCTTTTTTACTGGCCAGTACAGTAATACATGCGCAGAAAAAAGATTCTCTTCCTCAGGAGAAAAAAATAGAGGAAGTTGTCTTAGTAGGATATGGGAAGCAGAAGAAATCTGATCTTACAGGTTCTATCACTGCGGTCTCTGAGAAAGATTTTAATAAAGGAGCTATTGTATCTGCAGATCAGCTAATCAACGGTAAAGCTCCCGGTGTAAGAATTACTAACGATGGAGGTTCTCCGGATTCAAAACCAAACATCAGGATCAGAGGTGGAGCTTCCTTGAATGCCCAGAATAATCCATTGATTGTAATTGACGGAGTTCCTCTTGATTCCAGTAATCCTGCTGGTGTTGGAAACCCTTTGAATCTGGTAAACCCGAATGATATTGAATCTTTCTCAATTTTGAAAGATGCTTCCGCTACCGCAATTTATGGTTCCCGTGCCTCAAACGGTGTCATCATTATTACTACTAAAAAAGGAGGTGGAAAGCTGAAAATTAATTTAAGTACCAATGTATCGGTAGGTGAAGTAACAAAGTATATGGATGTAATGAAGTCTTCAGACTTCGTCAACTACATCAATACCTACTATCCTCAGTATAATTATAGATTGGGTGTAGGTGGAAGTCCTGACAATCCTACAACTCCGGGACAAATATATGATACCGATTGGCAAAGAGCAATTTATAGAACCTCTGTTTCCAGTGATAATAACTTAAGTATTTCAGGAAACTTATTCAAAAAACTTCCGATTAGATTATCATTAGGATATAACAGAACTGAAGGAGTAGTAAAGACCAGTGATTATGAAAGATTTTCAGGGTCTTTGAAAATAACCCCTACATTCTTTGATAACCATTTAAAAGTTGATATTAACGCAAAAGGGATTATTTCCGACTTAAATGCTATTGATGCAGGCGCAGCCATTGGTGGTGCTATTAATATTAATCCAACTTTACCTATTTATTCAAATAATCTTCCATATGGAGTTGACTTCGGAGGCTATTATCAGAATATTGATAATAATAAGAACCCTTATAAAAAAATTGGACAGGATAATCCCGTAGCAGCTTTATTACAGCGTTCTGCGCCTCAAAGGGTCAATAAATTTCTAGGAAATATTGAGTTTGATTATAAAATGCATTTTTTACCGGATCTTAGGGCTGTATTGAATTTAGGATTGGAATCATCAAAATCTGATCTTAAAACAATATTTGGTAATAACGCAATACAAACTTACAAGTTGCCTACAGATGGTTCAGCACCTTACGTTTTCAATCCTGGTATTGATTATCGTGAAATACAAAATATTTCCAATAAAACGATGGATGCTTATTTGGTATATAACAAAAAACTTTCAGGATTTATCTCTAATTTCCTGATCCAGGGTGGATATTCATATCAGAATTTCAGAAATGAAGGAGATAAAGACCGTTATAAATATGATGACGGAGATCCGAGCACGGGTTTAAGAGTTCCAATTGTATTACCTTTTTTGAATCCTGAGGATAAATACTTGAATGAATTAAATTTACAATCATTTATTGCCAGATCTAATATTGATCTTTTAAATAAATACCTATTTACTGTTACATTCAGAGCAGATGCATCTTCACTGTTCAAAAAAGATTCCCGATGGGGATATTTTCCGGCAGTAGGTTTTGCATGGAAAGTGAATGAAGAGAACTTCTTGAAGGATGTTTCTTCAGTTAGAGAGCTTAAGCTTAGATTGGGATGGGGGAAAACAGGACAACAGGATATTACCGGTATTGTAGGATTCTATCCATCAAGACCGTTGTTCCAGATTGGAAGCACAAACTCCCAATACTTTCCTGCAATAGGAACTTATAGTGCACTCCCTTTTAATGAAAATCTTACTTGGGAAACAACCACAACAATTAATGGAGGTTTAGATTTCACAATTCTGAAAAATGGTATGCTAACCGGTAGCTTTGACGTATACGACAGAAAAACTACAAATCTTCTGGCGAGAAGATCTATACCACCAGGACAGGGATTGACAAACAGCTTTGTTGATAATGTAGGGGAAATGAATAACAGAGGATTTGAAGCCAACTTAACGTTTACTCCTATAAAAAGAGAAGACCTAAGCTGGAGTATTTCTGGAAATATATCTTATAATAAAGGAAAGGTAACAAAACTTGAATCGGTCCTTCTTGCACAGGATGGAGGGCTTCCTGTAGGCACAGGAACACAGCTGGCATATCATGTGGAGGGATATCAGCCTTATTCCGCTTGGGTATTCCAGCAGGTATATGACAGTGCAGGAAATCCTTTACCAGATGTATATGTTGATAGAAATGGTGATGGTAAAATCAATAACGATGACAGATATTATACCGCTTTAAGACCTAACTGGACTTACGGATTCAGTACTACACTGAATTACAAGAATTGGGACTTGAGTGCTAATTTCAGAGGACAGATAGGAGGTAAGGTATTTAATTCAAGAAAACTAGCACAAGGCTTTAAATCATATGCTGTTCCGCAAAATGATGTGGCTCTGAATAATGTTCTGAATTATACAGCAAATTCACCGTTTATGAATTTGACAGACAATACATATTTTTCTGATTTCTTTTTGGAAGATGCCTCATTCTTAAGATTAGACAATGCTACAATTGGATATCTTGTTAAGAATATGTTTGGCAGTACGAATGTTAGAATATATGGTTCTGTAAGTAATGCATTTGTTATCACAAAATATAAAGGACAAGATCCTGAAAACTTCAATGCCATTGATAACAATTTTTATCCAAGACCAAGAATATATACACTTGGTTTCAATTTTAATTTCTAAAATTTAAAATTAGAGAAATGAAAAACATTAAATTTAAAATAAAATTCATTGCAATAGCCTCTATGTTGGCTTTTGTTACTACATCTTGTTTGAATGATCTGGATACAGAACCAAAATATGATTTGACCCTAGAAAATCTATTACAGCAAGACCCCAAAGCAGTTGAAGGATTGCTTTCAAGATTATATGCAAGTTTCGCACTTTCCAGTGTGGAAGGTCCGGATAAATCTGACATAGAAGGAGCTAATGCGGGAGAATCACCTTTTATCAGAGGTATTGTAAATTTGAATGACTTTACTGCTGATGCAATGAAAAACAGATGGGGGGATAATGGCTTGGATCAACTTACCACTACCACAAACTGGACCAGTAATAATAAATTTTTTAAATATGTATATGATAGAATTTATTATACCATTCCACAGTCTACCAACCTGATCCTGATAATGAAAAAAGGCAATATTAATTATGCCAATAAAGACCAAGTTATTAATGAACTTAGATTCCTGAGAGCCCTCTCTTATTATTATCTGATAGATTTATTTGGAAAAGGATCTTTGGTTACAGATGATAACTTTAACTCAAGTACACCATTACCAGAAGCTTCAAGAAAAGATTTGTTCAATTATGTAGAAAGTGAATTGTTGGCAATTGAGGCCCAGCTTCCTCTTTCTAATTCTTACGGAAGAGCCAATAAATCAGTAGTGAGAATGTTGTTGGCAAAGTTATATTTAAATGCTGAAGTTTATACGGGGACAGCAAGATATAATGATGCGGGTACTTATATTACGAAAGTCATTAATGAAGGCGGATATCAATTAGAATCTAATTTCAGAAAAAATTTCTCAGCAGATAATAATACTTCAAAAGAGATAATTTTCCCATTAATTGCAGATGCGGTTTCCAGCCAGAGTTATGGAAATACAACCTACCTTGTTAATGGAAGCTTGAGTACAGAAACAATGGTTTTAGCAAATTTTGGGGCGACTGACGGATGGGCCGGACACAGAGCTACAAAAGCATGGTATGGCTTATTTGGTAATAATGCTACTGATCTTAAGAATAGTAATGATGTTAGAGCGAGATTATTCTGGACTCAGGGGCATCAGTGGGAAATGGATGATTACAAAACCTGGAATAACGGTTTCCCTTCAGATAAATTCTGGAATAAAAATTCTGATGGAACAGGTGGAGCCACAGCTTTCTCATCAACAGATTTCCCTTTATTCAGATTAAGTGATGCATACCTTATTTATGCAGAATGTGCCCTTCGAGGAGCGGCTTCAGCTAATGCAGCCCAGGCTTTAACATATGTAAATCAGGTGAGAGCCAGAGCAGGAGCATCTGCATTAGGCTCAATTACATTAAAGTCTGTTCTGGATGAAAGAGCACGTGAGCTGAATTTGGAAGGTGTAAGAAGACAGGATCTTATCAGATATGGAATGTTTACCGGATCTTCTTATTTATGGCCTTGGAAAGGAGGTGTTAAAAATGGTACATCTATTTCAGATAACTATAAAGTATTTCCAATCCCGACAACAGCCCTTCAGGCAAATCCTAATTTGACTCAAAACCCAGGTTATTAATTTAAAAAACTAAAAAATGAAAAAGATATTCAACGTTTTATTAGTGGCTCTGGTAGGTTTATACCTTATCTCATGCTCTAAAGAGGATGATAAACTAGAGTTGAATAATACTTCACAGGCTAAAATAACTTCAGATAAAACTTCTGTAGTACTTGATGAAACGAAAGCAGGAGAAAATGCACTGGCTATCACTTGGGAAAATCCAACTTTTACCCCAAGTGTAGGCTTCAGTAATTCTCTACAGTTTGCAGTTGCCGGAACCAGTTTCGCAACAAATGTACTCCAGGATCTGCCTTCAGACCAGAAAACGTACTCACTTACCCATTTGCAGCTTAATAACATCCTTGCACAGTTAAATGTAGCTCCGGATACCGCTAAGCCTATTGAAGTGAGAATGAGAACTGCATTAAACAGTACTACTTTCTTTTATTCAAATGTAGTTACTGTGAATATGACAGGGTATAAGCCAAATCCGGACCTTATCTATCCAAAAATAAATGTTCCCGGAGGATATGCCGGAGCAGCAGGATATGCAGATTGGAATCCAGCGAACTCACCGAATCTGTTCTCTCCTGAGAAAAATGATAAATACAGAGGATTTATCTTCATTAAAGATGCTTCAGGTGATAATGGGAAATATAAATTTGCGATCAATCAGGATTGGCCGGGAAATAAAGGAGATGATGGGACTAATACCGGAAAACTAAAAGTTGATGGTTCAGATATAGTTCCGGCAGCAGCAGGAACTTATTACATGAAAATAGACTGGGCAGCAAATACTTATTCTGCGTTGTTAGCAAACTTCGGAGTTATTGGTGATGCAACGCCTACAGGATGGGGATCAGATACTGACTTTGTTTACAATCCTGCAACCAAAACGTTTGTAATCAATTCTATTGCCTTATCCAATACCGGAGTATTTAAATTCAGAGCCAATGATGATTGGGCGATAAAGTTCCAGCCAAAAGATGCAGAGCAGACTCTGGTTTCAGGAACAGGTGTTCAATCCTATTTAAGCTCAGAAGGAACTGTTACAGGAGATCCTGGATATAAAGTTTCACAGGCAGGCAATTATAAAATTGAACTGGATTTACACAATTCAGCATATTACAAACTAACTGTTACAAAATTGTAAATCAAACTAAAATAAAGCAAAGTGCTGTTTTACCGCAGCACTTTATTTTTTAAGTTAATTAAATAGTCATTATGAAGAAAATTACAGTTGGAGCGCTTTTGCTCTCAATGATGTTTACAGGTGTGAAAGCCCAATCTTTAAAATCTCCGGACGGGAAATTTGAAATGAATTTCCAGTTGAAAGAAGGAGTGCCTTACTACAACCTTAAGTATAACGGTACAGTAGTGGTGGAAGATTCTAAATTGGGTTTGAGATTATTTAAAGACACAGCTATAAAATTTGCTTCCGAAATAGCCAAACCGGAAGATGCAAAATACGATCTGAACAACGGTTTTGCAAAGACAGATGAAAAAAGAGACTCCAAAAATGAAACCTGGCAGCCGGTTTTAGGAGAAAAGAAAAATTATATCAACCATTACAACGAACTGGCAGTTACCCTGAATCAGGCTTCTACAGACAGAAGTATTGTGGTAAAGTTCAGATTATTCAATGATGGGCTGGGATTCAGATATGAATTCCCACAGCAAAAAAATCTTAATTATTTTGTGATCAGAGAAGAAGATTCTGAAATTGATTTCCCTACCGATATGAAGGCATGGTGGATTGTTGCAGATTACGACTCTCAGGAATATCAGTACCAGGAAACAAAAGTTTCTGAAATTCCGGCAAAATGGGACAAAGCATATGATGCCAACGCTTCACAGTCATTGGTGAAAAATGCAGTTCAGTCTCCGTTGATGCTTAAAAAAGAAGGAAAAGAACCTTTGTACATCAACGTTGCAGAAGCAGCAGTATTGGATTATCCGGCTTCACATCTTGAAGTAGATGCGCAGAATTTTAAGTTTAAAACACATTTAACTGCAGACAGACAAGGAGCGAAAGGGTATATCCAGACTCCATCGGTAACGCCTTGGAGAACCATTATTGTAGCTCCGAAAGCAGAACAGGTAATGGATTCTAAAATGATCTTCAATCTTAATGAGCCTACAAAGTACACTGATACTTCTTACATCCACCCCACAAAATACATGGGAGTCTGGTGGGAAATGATTATTGGAAAATCACAGTGGGCGTATTCTACTGCAGAAAATGTTCACTTAGGGAAAACAGATTTTACAAAGCTGACTCCCAACGGAAAACATGCAGCCAACAATACAAAGGTTAAAGAATATATTGACTTTGCTGCAGAAAACGGATTCCAGGGATTATTGATCGAGGGTTGGAATATCGGTTGGGAAGACTGGTTCGGACACTCAAAAGAATTTGTTTTCGATTTCATTACCCCTTATCCGGATTTTGACATCAAAATGCTGAATGAATATGCTCATTCGAAAGGAATTAAACTAATCATGCACCATGAAACTTCAGGTTCTGCCACGAACTATGAAAGATGGGCGGATAAAGCCTTCCAGACGATGAATAAATATGGCTATGATGCTGTGAAAACAGGATATGTAGGAGATATCATTCCTAGAGGAGAACATCACTATTCTCAATGGACCATTAATCATTATTATAGAATTGCGGAAAAAGCAAATGACTATAAAATCATGGTGAATTCTCACGAATCTGTACGTCCTACAGGAGAAAGCCGTACCTATCCGAACTATATCTCCGCAGAAGCAGCACGTGGAACAGAATATGAAGCGTTCGGAGGAAATAAGCCGGATCACCAGACCGTTCTTCCTTTTACAAGATGGATGGGAGGTTCTATGGACTACACACCAGGAATTTTCCAGACAAAACTTGATTATTATTTCCCTGGAGATACACGTTTTGTAAAAACTACGCTGGTAAAACAGCTGGCTCTTTATGTAACCATGTATATGCCGCTTCAGATGGCTGCAGACCTTCCTGAAAACTACAAAAAACATATGGATGCATTCCAGTTCATCAAAGATGTAGCAGCAGATTGGGATGATACCAGGATTTTGTGCGCAGAACCTGGTGATTATGTGGTGACAGCAAGGAAAGCAAAAGGTACTGATAACTGGTTTGTAGGAGGTATTACAGATGAGAACAAACGTGAATATACTGTAGACTTCTCATTCCTGGATAAAGGAACAAAATATGAAGCAACAATCTATGAAGATGGAAAAGATGCTGATTATATTGATAATCCTCAAAGCTATAATATCTATAAGAAAGAGATTACAACTAAATCAAAAATTAAATTTAAGATGGCAAGAAGTGGTGGTTTTGCAATAACAATTAAAAAAAAGTAATTATTTCGTAAAAAGTTATTTTTCATTTGATAAAATTTCTATATTTGGAGAATTATTATAATTTACTAACCAAAACTATTTATCATGAAAAAGAAACTGAAAATTACCAGTAACTTAGAGCAAAAGAACATTCTTAAAAAAGCGATGCAGTCTTCTGAAAATGTAGATTTATACAAATCTATTTTCGGTGGGAAAGATACTGTTATAGTAGCACCAAATAACTGTACAGTAACAGCTATATCTGGAGCTTCGGCAGCTTATAACAGAGCTGATCAATTTTTATTGGCTACCACTAAGCTATAATCGCTAAATCAAAATTTGCAGTTCTCCGCTATAGCGGAGAACTATTTTTTTATCTGATAAGATATGATTACATCTTTTGTATTAAAGGTTGCAAGTAGATGCAATCTTAACTGTTCATATTGTTACATGTATAATTTGGGTGATAAGACTTATTTAAAACAGCCTAAATTCATGTCAATTGATACCATAAAAGCTTTCGCCACCAAACTTAATCAATATAGCCTGGAAAATAATTTGAATAATATACAGATTGTTTTTCACGGAGGAGAACCTCTTTTGATATCCAAAGATTTTTATCGTGAATCTGTTAAAATTTTCAAAGAAATACTTCCCGGTCATTACTTTGATTTTGTAATCCAGACCAATGGGGTTGGATTGGATGATGAGTGGTATCAACTCTTTAACGAGTTGGATATCAGAGTGGGAATAAGTATAGACGGCCCCAGAGAATATCATGACAAATACCGTGTTTTTCATAACGGAAAAGGCTCTTATGATGAGGTGAAAAAAGCAGTTATGCTGGGACAGAATTATGGGCTTAACGGAGTTCTGTCTGTCATAAACATTAAAATTCCTCCTCAGGAACTTTATGATGAAGTGAAGAGTCTTCAGGTAAAAGGCCTTAATATTCTTCTGCCGGATGGCCACTTTGATCAGCTTCCTGACGGAATGGAAAAGGAATGGGTTAATACAAAAAATTATACCCCCTATGCAGACTGGCTTATAGAGCTGTTTAAGATCTGGAAGAACGACCCGGAAAGGGTGAGTGTAAGATTTTTTAAAACCCTTATTGATCTTATTGTGGGCGAGGATGAAGGAGATCAGATTTTAGGTAAAAATATTAATGGTGTTGCTGTACTGGAAACCAATGGTAATTTGGAAGTAGCAGACTTTATAAGGGCTTGTTATGAAGGAATTACCAGAAACGATATTAATATTCATACCCATTCTATCGGGGATGTTTTCAATGACAGGCTTTTTGATGTGTATATGAATGCGCACGCAATGGTATCACAGAAATGCCTTAACTGTTCTGTTTATGATTTTTGCGGGGGTGGATTTTTAGGAAACCGTTATTCTAACGAAAGAGGTTTTGATAACCCCACTATTTATTGTCACGATATGATTAAACTTATTACCTACATTCAGAATGATATTATAGATGATATTCCGCAGGAAACACGAGAGGAAATGGAGCTGTCGAAAGTTTCTTATGATGATATAGTACATGAGCTGGAATTTGACAACGGGGAAATTATGATTGAATCCGAAGTTAAAGAAAAATTAATGCATTATCGTTTAACATGAATCTGAAGAAAGGAATGTACTTAGCTGGGGATTCTTGTTTTAATTGGAAAAATCAGCTTAGAATTAATAGAGGAGTAGTGGCTGAAAAAGTTGTCAATACAGGAATCGGGTATTTTGATAATGCTTATCTACCAGATGATGAATGGCGGGATCTTACCGAATCTGAATATAAAATTCTTTCTTATTCAGAGAAAGGGAATAAAATGTTCAATACCTTGGGATTGGGTGAAATTCCCAATGAATTAAAGACGCTGTTTAAAGCCGTAAAGCTGGAAGAGTGCAAGACACTTTTTGAGGTTCAGCCTAAATTTCAGGAAGATGAAAAACTCACACTACAACTTAATAAAGTTTTAAATCAGTTTCTAAATCAGAAATCTGATACCCAAAGATATAATTTTCACCGCATTACAAGATGTCTTCCGGATATGCATACCACTACTTTTCATCTCCATAACAGAGAGCATATAAAGTATACAGGTTTACATATAGATCAGAGTACAAAATTTACCCCCAATACTGCTTATAAATCAGACAATAGGATATCTATCAATATCAGTGAAGAATCCAGATATCTGTATTTTGTAAATTTAACACTGAAACAAATTTATATTGCTGTTAAGAAACATTATCAGGATGTTACTATTACCTCAGATAATATTGTGGAATTGTTTTTTTCATTATATCCTGATTACCCGATTATCCGGATAGAAATAAAACCGTATCAGTATTATATTGCACCAACAGATAATTTTATTCATGACGGAAGTACACTGGGAAACAAAAAGTTTGATATAACCATGGTATTTGTGGGAGAATTTAATAATTACTAATGATTATGAAACTAAAATCAGGAATTAAAATATACGGTGAGCATCTAGAAGAGGTCCTGGAAATCAATTCCGGACTTGTTCATCATTCAAAGCAGGAGCCTGTAGAAATTGCATTTAAAAACATTAAGTTCAAAGCACAATATGAGCCCAATGCCCATCTGGCAAAAAGAGACTGGAGAAAGCTTTCTGAGCTTGAGCTTTATACATTGAAAGGAGATCACGTTAATAAGAAAGATTATAACTCCGTTTTTATAGGAGAAATACCGGAAGAATTAAAAGATATGTTCCATAAACTGAATCTTCATTCAGCCACTTCGGATAGTGATGCATTTCAGAAATTTATGGATAATAAAGAGTTGGTTCATGAATTAAATACCCATCTCAATGGGGTGTTGGACGAAATTTCATTGGCTCCTTACCGCTTTATGAGTATTGCAACCAACTATCCCAATAGTGAAGTGGTTTCTTTGAACAAGAGAAAACTGCCTGAAAATTTTACCTTTAAGGATATTCATTTTATTGGTGTTCATAAAGACAGTTCCAAAGATATGACTTTACACACCTGCTACCGGTATGGAAATAGATTTACCATTAATTTAGGAGAACAGGCCCGCTATTTTTTGTTTGTTAATCTTACCATGAAGCAGGCATATAAAATGCTTAAAGAAAAAGAAGAACTTAAGGATGCAGAGATCACCAATGAAAACATTACTGATTATTTTCTGGAGCATTATCCTGACTATCCTGTTATTAAAGTAAAGCAAGAACCTTATCAGTTTTACATTGCTCCCACAGATAATTGTTTTCATGACGGCACTACAATAGGAAATACTGCCATAGATGTGGTAATGACCTATTTAGGAAAATTTTGTATTTAATTTAAATAGTATTGAGGTATGAAGTTTTTTTTATCATTATGTATGGTCTCATTTTTAACGTCCTTTTCATGGGCTCAGACTAAGTTACCTGTTCTGAAAGCAAATGGAACTAAAGCCGTTATTTATGAAAAAGACAATGGCTTAAAAACAGATTGGAATATAGATCCTAAAATTAAACCGGATGTCTATACAGTATCCAAAATAGCCACTTCCAATAAAAGGGTTATCATAAAAACAGATATAGATTCTCTTGCCGTAGACCTCAAAAAAGGAGAAAAAAAAGATATTATCATTCTTCTAAAAGATAAAGATTCCGCTTTGACAAGAATAGAATCTCTGCCGCCAAAAGACTTCAGTAACAGGTCTTTTAAAGATACGATGAAGCTTCATATCAATGAGCAGAATACCATATTCGTAAAAACAGTACTCAATAAAACAGATACTCTTTTGCTCAACTTTGATACCGGTACAAGTGATCTTGTCCTTACCCAGGAAACACTTAAGAATAAAATCAAAAGTTCATTAAAATCAGGGACCAATATTCTGCAGATTGGAAATAGAGAATATAAGGGATTTACCATTTATCCCGCACAGCTTACAGGCCATGGTACAGATGGTAGGTTTGGATGGGATCTGTTTGATGGCATGATTGTAGAATTAAATTATGACAAAGGTTTAATGGTGGTACATTCTCAGCTTCCGCCTGATGTGAAATCTCAATATTCTTCGGTTCCGATAAAATATTTTAATAACGTCTTTCAGGTGCAGGTAGGCATCACGCAGGATAAGGTTAAAAACAAAGATTGGTACCTGTTTGATACAGGATATCAAAGAACGGCCATGCTGGACGGCCCTTTATTGAATGAACAGGGTTTTCCTGCCGATAAAATGACGGTCATTAAAAAAGTAATCATGAAAGGGGCTCAGGGTAATGAAATTCCGGTGATGACCTCCAATCTTCAGTCTTTATCATTAGGAAAAACAAAACTAAAAAATATTCCTGTACAGCTATTATCTCAAAGCAGACCAGTAACGGGTACCAGGATGAATATTTTAGGGAATGAAATACTAAAGAGATTCAACGTATTTTTAGATTTTCAAAAAAATGTCGTTTATATGAAGCCTAATCAATTGGTTAATGTAACTTACATAGAAAGTAAATAAATTTTTTAGTCTGATATTTTTAATCCACTATAACCAAACAGTCTACAGGTTCATGCCCTGTAGACTTTTTATTCTTTAATTGGGAATGTTTTTTACCTTTTCTTTATATTCCTTCTGATACTGCTTTACCGTTTTCCCAGAGCCGTCATGCCTCCATCCCGGCGAATAAAAAAGATATTTTATCCGGTCCTTAAAAGAAATTCCCGGCTGTCTGATATCTTTTCCTATTCTTCTCCATTCATAGAAAAGCATGGTAGCAGGATCTTTGGATTTTATTTTTGGATATACACCATATTTCACAGGAACTTCAGGGTCTTCTTTTTCAAAAGTTCCAAAAATTTTGTCCCAGATAATAAGTCCCATTCCCATATTACGATCCAGATATTTGATGTTACACGCATGATGTACCCTGTGGTGGGAAGGCGTAACCAGAATATATTCCAAAAATCCCATACTTTTAATCGATTGGGTATGAACAAAAGTGCCATAAATCTGTATAGAAGAATAAGCTACCAGAATATGCCACGGATGAAAGCCCATGAAAGCTAATGGAGAGAAAAACAGATATCTGTACAATGGTTGAAAAACAGGGCTTCTGAATCCTGTGCTGATATTGAAATAATCAGAATTATGGTGTGTAATATGTACCGCCCAGAAAACCCTGGAATGATGATCTACATAATGATGAACATAATACGCAAAGTCCTGAGCCAGAAATACCGCAATCCAATACCATATGCCTTCCTGCCAGTCAAAAAGACGGTGCTGGTAGAAAAACATCATCACGAATAAGGAAAAACCTTTCATAATGATATCCAATCCATAATTAAGCAGGGCGAAAAGAACGTTTGTTGCTACATCTTTAGTTTCATATATTTTCTCTTTATTAAAGTGGCTGTAGGCCATTTCCAGGAAAATTATAGCAGCAAACACAGGAATTGTCCATGTGTAAACAACATCCGGTCCTTCAGTTTTGAACATATTGCTGAAATCCAACATTTTTTCTATAAAACTAAACATAAAAAGCATGGGAAATTAATTTTATGCATGAATTTTTTATGAAAAATTTAAGTATTCATTGTAAAAAAAATACACTTTCTGTTGTGTTTTTGGATGCATATATAAAAATTTAATGCTAAATTGAACACTAATATGAAGACAATATATGCAGCATTCGCCCTTTCGATAGCTTCCTTTGCTTCTTCCCAGAAAAATCTGGAAAGAGTAGAGCCGGCTTTCTGGTGGAAGGGAATGAAAAATCCTGAACTTCAGATCCTTGTTTATGGAAAAGATGTAGCCAATCACGAGATTACGCTTTCAGATGGGATACAGATCAAAGACATCCGGAAAGTGGATAATCCTAACTATGTTTTTGTTACGGTGGATACCCGGGAAATAAACATTCCGAAGTTTATTATCAATATTAAAAAAGATAAAAAGAATCTTGGTTCATATACCTATGAGTTAAAACAAAGAAATCCCGGATCTGCCAATCGTGAGTCTTTTACTTCAAAAGACTTTATGTATCTGATCATGCCGGACCGATTTGCCAATGGTGATGAAAAGAACGATTCAAGACCGGAACTTACCGAAAAAGCAGATCGCACCCTTCCCAATGGCAGGCATGGCGGAGATCTTCGGGGAATTATCAACAACCTTGATTATATCCAGAATCTGGGAGCTACCGCTGTCTGGCTTACTCCTGTGAATGAAGACAACGAAAAAGTATATTCCTATCACGGCTATGCCCAGACTGATCTCTATAAAATAGACGGCCGCTATGGAACCAATGAAGATTATAAAACATTATCCCGGGAGCTGAATAAACGAAATATGAAGCTCGTGATGGATTATGTAACCAACCATTGGGGCGGGTCACACTGGATGATTAAAGATCTGCCTTCCAAAGACTGGATCCACTGGTTTGATGAAGGAGAAAAAGGATTTAAAAGGTCCAACTACAAAACGACAACACAGTTTGATACCAATGCTTCTGATATAGATAAAAAATATGCACTGGATGGTTGGTTTGATACCACCATGCCTGATATCAACCAGAAAAATCCATTGGTTCTTAAATATCTGACCCAAAATGCAATCTGGTGGATCGAATATGCTGAGCTGGGAGGATTCCGTGTAGATACTTATCCATATAATGATAAAGAAGCCATGGCAAAATGGGCTAAAGCAATTACGGATGAATATCCGAAATTCAATATCGTAGGAGAAACATGGCTGTATACAGCAGCACAAATTGCAGCGTGGCAGAAAAATTCGAAAATAGGGGCGATAGAAAATTATAATTCAAATTTACCGTCGGTAATGGATTTTATGCTCTTTGAAAGTATGCCTAAAGCCCTTAGTGAAAAAGAAAGCTGGGATAAAGGGATGATTAGAATTTATGACTCTTTTACCAGCGATTTCCTGTATCCGGATATCAATAACCTGCTTGTTTTCTTTGAAAATCATGATACCGAAAGATGGAATGAAATCTTTAACGCCAATCCGGAAGCTTACAAAATAGGACTTACTCTGATTTCCACAGTAAGAGGAATTCCACAGATTTATTACGGATCAGAAATAGGAATGAGAGGTGATAAAAAGACGGGAGGCGATGCAGATATCCGCAGAGACTTTCCGGGAGGCTGGAAATCTGATACACAAAACGCTTTTAATCCCTCCTCTCAGACCCCGGAGCAGAAAGAATTTTTCCGGTTTACCCAAAAACTACTGAACTGGAGAAAAGGCAAAGAGGTGATTCATAATGGAAAGACTAAAAATTTCGTTCCTCAGGATGGAGTCTTTGTATATTTCAGATATAATGAAAAAGAAAGTGTAATGGTGGTGGTCAACAATAATGAAAAAGATCAGACGTTAGATTTGAAACGGTTTGCAGAATCACTTAACGGATTTACAAAAGGAAAAGAGATTATTTCAGACAAAGAAATTTCATTACAAAAAAGCATGAATATTCCTGCCAAAACTCCACTGATCATTGAACTAGAAAAATAATAATACCCTATGAATAAACTAACGACTGCTTATACATTAATCCTTTTTTTAATGGGTTTTTCTTTACTTACAGCACAATCGAAGACCGGATTTGAAAAAGAAAAATCGGAAATCACTACCATGCTTGATACCTTCAATGCTATGGCAGCAAAGGCCGATTACATTGCCTATTTTAATCTGTTTGCAGAGGAATCTACCTTTATTGGAACAGATGCTACTGAAATCTGGGATAAAAAAGCATTTATGGTATGGGCAAAACCTTATTTCGATAAAAAGAAAACCTGGAATTTTAAAGCCCTTAAAAGAAATATTTATTTCAGTAAAGACGGAAAACTGGCCTGGTTTGATGAATTACTGGATACCCAGATGAAAATTTGCAGAGGTTCGGGGGTAGTGGAAAAAATCAACGGAAGCTGGAAAGTAAAACAGTATGTTCTTTCCATGACTGTTCCCAATGAAGTGGTAGATAAAGTAGTTACAGAAAAAGCACCTATTGAAGATGCATTAATTAAAAAACTGAAATCATAATGGCAATAATGATGGGGAAATATGATACAGGAGCAGTAGGAAAAAGAAAAAAACCGGACTTATCCATGCTCCAGATTATTAATATGAGCATGGGATTCCTGGGAATTCAGATGGCGTTCGGATTACAAAACGGAAATGCCAGCCGTATTCTGGGGAATTTAGGAGCAGATGTTCACGAGCTGTCCTGGTTCTGGCTTGTAGCTCCCATTACAGGCTTGATCGTTCAGCCTATTATCGGTCATATGGGGGACAATACATGGAGTCCGTTGGGTAGAAGAAAGCCTTATTTCCTGATTGGAGCAGTCTTGTGTGCAATAGGGTTGGTTTTACTTCCTAATGCAGCTTCTGTTACTCAAATGTTTGTTGCCAATGCACTTTTGTTAGCCGTAATATTCCTCGCCATGATGGATGCTTCGGTCAATATTGCAATGGAGCCTTTCAGAGCTTTGGTGGGAGATATGCTCCCTAAACATCAGGGGACAATAGGGTTCTCGGTACAAACCATTCTGATTGGAATCGGGGCAGTACTGGGTTCATATTTGCCTGACTGGTTAACAAAACTGGGAATTTCAAACGAAGCACCAGCAGGATTTGTCGCCGATAATGTTATTTATTCTTTTTATATCGGGGCAGGATTGCTTATTATATCAATTCTGTATACCATCATGACAACCAGAGAATATTCTCCACAGGAATTTGCAGATTTTGAAGATGGAAAAGAAGCGGATCAACACAAATCCAAGTTTTCAGATATTTTTAAAGACTTTGCAGCAATACCTTTGCAGATGAAAAAGCTGGGAATTGTTCAGTTTTTCTCATGGTTTGCATTGTTTACCATGTGGGTTTTCACAACCAGTGCTCTGGCCACCCATCATTTTGGACTTTCCCCGGAAGATACCCATTCCAAGGCATTCAATGATGCCGGAGATCTTACCGGAAAGCTCTTCGGGATGTATAATCTCTGGGCAATTCCGTTTGCTTTTCTGCTGACACCTATTGCTAAACTGATCGGTAAAAAACAAACCCATGCTTTAGCCTTATTGTGTGGAGGTTTGGGATTGGTTTCAATGTATTTCATTAAAGATGTCAATAATTTATGGATCTCCATGATCGGATTAGGTTTTGCCTGGGCAAGTATTTTAGCAATGCCTTATGCAATGCTTATTGAGGTGATTCCACAAAGAAAAATGGGTGTTTATATGGGAATATTCAATTTCTTTATTGTGATTCCACAGATCATCAATGGTTTGTTCGGAGGTCCCATCGTAAGCGGGATTTTCGGAAAGCAGGCGATGGATTATGTGGTTGTAGGAGGTGTCTGCATGCTGATTGGAGCTGTAGTAACCATGATTTTTGTAAAATCTGAAGATGAAACTCCAAAAGGAATCGAAGAAGAAATCAAGCAGGTACACTTTTAAAAAATAAATAGTTGTACTGACCTATTCGTTTTAGTCATAATAGTTTCGATAGTCCCTGCCTGACATCGCTTAAAATTTAGGTTGGTATTCGGGTTGTCACCCTGAGCCTGTCGAAGGGTTATCACTAAGAAAACCTTCGTTAATCATTAATCTCGAGTATTAGGAATAAGTTAACTGGTTTAAACAAGTATCAATAGGAGCGGGCTTTAGCCCGCTTTTCTTTTAAACATTCATCAATTGGCTTTAGCCAAAACTTAAAATCTATCCTTCGTATACTTATTATTTTTTTTGATCCAAGATTGCAATAATCTCCCACAGATTTTTACAGATAACACGTATGCTTGCACTTGTTTAATCATTGGAAGAAAAAATATCCCATATAAAATTTTATCCCACATAAAATCTTTGTGCCTTAAAAACATATTGAAAATAAAAAAATCGCGTCTTTGCGTAATCCAACCTATAAAATGATCCTCACTTTCTGAGCTCTCTCAACCTTTTTAATTTCTCCAAATTTCCTTTCTTAACCTACATCAACTTTTTAAACATCCGCATACCGTACATTTGTAATATAAATAATCACAGAAATGAAAACAGTATATCATAAAGCAGATTCAAGAGGCCATGCCAACCACGGATGGTTAAATTCTTACCATACATTCAGTTTTGCCAACTATCAAAACAGAGACAGAACGAACTTTGGTGTTTTAAGAGTATTGAACGATGACACCGTTTCTCAGGGAATGGGCTTCGGAACACACCCGCACAGGGATATGGAAATTATTTCAATCCCTTTGGAAGGAGATCTGGAGCATAAAGATTCAATGGGAACTACAGCGGTGATCAGAAAAGGAGAAATCCAGGTGATGAGTGCGGGAACCGGTGTACAGCACAGCGAATACAATAAAAATAAAGATGAAGAAGTAAAATTCCTTCAGATCTGGGTTTTCCCAAGAGAATTGGATGTTGAACCTCGATACGATCAGAAAAGCATTAAAGAAGGTGAAAAGATCAACGGCTTCCAGCAGATCTTATCTCCCAATAAAAATGATGACGGAGTTTGGATTCATCAGGATGCATGGTTCAACTTAGCAAATTTTACAAAAGGAAATGGTAAAAATTATATGCTCAACAAAAAAGGAAACGGGGTTTATGCATTCGTTTTAAAAGGAAGTGCCAAAATAGGAGACCGTATTCTGAACGAAAGAGACGGATTGGGAATTTGGGATACGCAGAGTTTTAATATCGAAGCCGTGGAAGACACCGAAATATTATTAATGGAAGTCCCAATGGAGCTGCCGTCTTATCTTAAATAAAAAACTAAATTTGTAACCTTAAAAATAAGCCACATATATGAAAATTTTAGCCATAGCAGGAAGTAATTCAGAAGTTTCAATAAACAAACAGTTGGTAGCCTATGCATCAACATTATTTGAAAATGCAGAAGTAGAAGTAATTGATTTAAATCCTTTTGAAATGCCAATCTATAAACACGAAAGAGAATTAGCAGGTGGTGTTCCACAGGAAGCTCATGATTTCGCAGCAAAAATTGACGGTGCTGATGTATTACTGGTTTCTTTGGGAGAGCACAACGGAACGTATTCTACAGCATTCAAAAATGTGTTCGATTGGGTATCCAGAATCAAAGACAGAACTGTCTGGAACGAAGTACCTATGCTATTGATGTCTACATCTCCCGGAGGTAGAGGCGGAGCAGGAGTTTTGGAGGCAGCGTCAAAGCGTTTTCCTTTCCATGGAGGAAATGTGGTAGAGACTTTTTCTCTTCCTTTCTTTAATGATAACTTTGATAAAGCAGCTCAGAAAATTTCTAATGAAGAGAAAGACAGTGAGTTAAAAGAAAAAATTAAGAAGATTGCAGCCATTGAAACAATCCTTGAAAAATAGAATTTGAATATTCGTTTAAAATTACTATTTTTGCAAAAAGAAAAGAGATGAAAATTCAGACCTCCTATAAACAATGTTTTTCTCATAAAGGGAAAGTTGTGGACTCTGAAATTCTGAGATAAAATAACGGCCGATAATCTGAAAAGATTGTCGGCTTTTTTGTTTTCTAAAATCGAGTATAAAAGTAATTATTAAAATAAAATGTACCAATATACTAATGTACCAATTTACCAATTCTCCGGTTTCCAAAGTGAAGCTATTGTTACATTGCTAAACTGATATATTGTTACATTATTAAATTATTAGACATGAGCAACACTTACAAATCAGCAGGAGTAGACAAAGAAGAAGGATATAAAACCGTCGACAAGATCAAAAAAGCGGTTGGTGAAACCCACAATTCCAATGTACTGAATCATTTGGGAAGTTTTGGGGCGTTCTATGAAATCGGGGGATACAAAAATCCGGTTCTTGTATCAGGAACAGATGGAGTAGGAACAAAGCTGAAAGTAGCTTTAGATACTAAAAAATATGATTCTATTGGGGTAGATTGTTTCGCAATGTGTGCCAACGATATTCTTTGTCATGGAGCAAAACCGTTATTCTTTTTAGATTATCTGGCTTGTGGAAAGCTGGATTCAGAAATTGCTGCAGAAATCGTTTTAGGAATGGTTGCCGCTTGTAAGGATAACAACTGTGCGCTGATTGGTGGTGAAACTGCTGAAATGCCTGGAATGTACCAGCCTGGAGATTATGATGTTGCCGGATTCTGTGTAGGAATCGTAGAAAAAGATCAGATCATTGATGGTTCTAAGATCAAGGCAGGAAACAAAATTATTGCATTACCAAGCTCAGGATTCCACTCAAACGGATTCTCTTTAGTAAGAAAAGTATTCCCGGACTTTGAAGAAGAGTTTGAAGGAAAACCGTTATACGAAACACTTTTAGTTCCTACAAGACTATATTATAAAGACATCCACAAAGTATTGGAAGAAGTGAAAGTAGAAGGGATTGCTCACATTACAGGAGGAGGTCTTTATGAAAACGTTCCAAGAATTATTCCTGAAGGACTTTGCGCTTCTATTGACGAATCAAAAATCAGAATTCCTAGTGTGATGCTTGAGCTTGAAAAAAGAGGTGGAGTAAAACGTGAAGAAATGCACGGAACATTCAATATGGGTGTAGGAATGGTAATCGTTGTAGATGCTGAACATGCTGAAAAAGTATTGCACCTTTTGGATGACGCTTACGAAATCGGAGTAATCACTGAAGGAGCAGAGAAAATCAATTTATCACTATAATAATATAACAATATAACAATGTACCGGTGTACCAATTAAATCATTGTTACATTGATAGACTGATACATTGTTACATTATTAATATGAAGAACATCGTTGTACTCGTATCCGGTTCAGGAACCAATCTGCAGAGAATCATTGATACTATTGACTCAGGAGAAATCCAAAATGCAAAAGTAACTTTGGTGGTAGCAGACAGAGAATGTTTCGGACTGGAAAGAGCAAAGAATCACAATATAGAAAACATATTGATTCCGAGAGGAAAGAATTTCAGCAGTGAATTGGCTAAAGTAATCCCTGAAAATACAGATCTTATTGTATTGGCAGGATTTTTATCCATCTTAAAATCTGAATTCTGTGAAAACTGGAATGGTAAAATAATCAATATTCACCCGGCTTTGCTTCCGAAATTCGGAGGAAAAGGAATGTGGGGAATGAACGTTCACAATGCAGTCATTGAAGCCAAAGAAACAGAGAGTGGGGCGACTGTACATTTTGTGACACCGGGCATTGATGAAGGAGAAGCTATTCTTCAGAAGTCTTTTGAAGTAACCACTGAAGATACTCCTGAAACGCTGGCTCAGAAAGTTCACCAGATTGAATATGAAATTTTCCCGCTAGCCATCAATAAGGTTCTGGGAAATGAATAAATATAACAATGTATCAGTGTACCAATTTACCAATGTTGAAGGTATTGTTACATTACTAAATTGATACATTGTTATACTAATAAAAGAAATCTAAGTAAAATAAAAGTAAGTTCGGAGGTGAAAGACCCGGACACAGTTTGAAATAGCTGTAAAAAGTAAAAAATTGAAAGTAAAATGAGTAAAAAGAGAGTTTTAATCAGTGTTTCTGACAAAAGTGGATTAATTGAATTCGCACAGTTTTTGGAAGCTCAGAATTATGAGTTGATCTCTACAGGAGGAACGTTCAAACATTTGAAAGACGCTGGTTTAAATCCTATTCAGATTGATGAGGTAACCAATTTCCCTGAAATGTTGGATGGAAGAGTGAAAACTTTACACCCGAAAGTTCATGGTGGACTGCTGGCTGTCCGTACCAACGAAGAGCACATGAAAACCGTTCAGGAACACGGAATTGGTCTGATTGACATGGTGATTGTAAACCTTTACCCTTTCTTTGAAAATGTAAACAAGGATATTTCTTTACATGAGAAAGTAGAGTTTATTGACATCGGCGGCCCTTCAATGCTTCGTTCTGCAGCTAAAAACTTTGATTCTGTTACAGTAATCACTGATGTGGAAGATTATGCAGCAGTGAAAATTGAAATGGAACAAAACGGAGATACATACATCGAAACCCGTAAAAAGCTGGCAGGAAAAGTGTTCAATCTTACCTCTGCGTATGATGCAGCAATTTCAAGAATGCTTTTAGATGAAGAATATCCTGCTTATCTTAATGCTTCCTATAAAAAAGTAGCGGATCTAAGATACGGAGAAAACCCTCACCAGACAGCAGCTTACTACGTTTCTACTTTCGAGAACGGAGCGATGAAAGATTTCGAACAGCTTGGAGGTAAAGAACTTTCTTTCAACAATCTTCGTGATATGGACCTTTGCTGGAAAGTAGTCACTGAGTTCAAAGAAGAAATGGCCTGTTGTGCGGTAAAACACTCTACCCCTTGCGGAGTTGCCATTGGTACTTCAGCATTGGAAACCTACCAGAAAACATTCGAATGTGATCCGGTTTCCATCTTTGGCGGAATTGTTGCAATGAACTATAAGATTGATGCAGCAACAGCGGAAGAACTCAACAAAACTTTCCTTGAAATTGTAATGGCTCCTGAATTTGATGAAGAAGCCCTTGACGTTTTAAGAAAAAAGAAAAACCTGAGAATCATCAAAATAGTAAACCCGGTTTCAGACAAACAAACTTGGGTGAAAGTAGACGGAGGAATCCTTGTCCAGGATAATGACCTTCACTTTTCAGATGATATCAAAGTGGTAACTGAAGTACAGCCTACAGAAGAACAGAAAAAAGCATTACTTTTCTCTCAGAGAGTAGTAAAATATGTGAAGTCTAACGCGATTGTAGTTTCCAACGGAATTCAGGCATTCGGTATCGGAGGCGGACAGGTCAACAGAATCTGGGCAACTCAGCAGGCTATCGAAAGAGCAAAAGAGAAATTCTCGGGAGATTTAGTTCTGGCTTCAGATGCATTTTTCCCTTTCCGTGATGTGGTAGATTTCTGCGCTCAGGAAGGTATCAAGGCCATTATTCAGCCGGGTGGAAGTGTAAAAGATCAGGATAGTATTGAGGCGGCAAACGAGCACAATATTCCAATGATGTTTACAGGTGTCAGACACTTTTTCCACTAATTAAAATAGAATTAAAAAATAATTAGGGATTGTATTTTTAGCATTCAAAATTATATATTTGTAAAATAAGACTAGATAATAATATAAAGTATGAGAATATTAATCATAGGTGAAGGCGGTAGAGAATCTGCTTTAGCGGCAAAGCTTCAGAATGACTCAAGAATTTCTAAAATGTTTTTTGCCAACGGGAATGCTACTACCGATGTAATAGGGAAAAATGTTCATTTATCAGAAATCAAAGAACTTAGAGATTTCGCGATTAAAGAAAAAATTGATCTTACGATCGTAGGTCCTGAAGCTCCTCTTGTAGCGGGTATCAAGGATGAGTTTAAAAAGCATGATCTTAAAGTTTTCGGGCCTAATCAAAAAGTAGCGAGCCTGGAAGGAAGTAAAGCTTTCTCTAAGAAATTTATGCAGACCTATGATATCAAAACAGCTAAAGCGGTCGTATTTGATTCATACAATGACGCTAAAGAGTATGTGCAGACACAGCAATATCCTTTGGTGATCAAAGCTAGCGGTTTAGCAGGCGGAAAAGGGGTGGTTATCTGTGACAACCTTGAAGAAGCTGAAGCTACAATCCACGATTTCATGATCAGAAGAATTTATGGTGATGCTGGTATTCGTTTAGTTATTGAAGAATATTTACAAGGTTTTGAAGCGTCTATCATTGCTTTCTCTAACGGGGAAAAATTATTCCCTTGTGTAGCGGCTAAAGATTATAAAAAAGCTGGAAACGGAGATACAGGACCTAATACGGGAGGTATGGGTTCCGTAGCACCAAGCCCGGAATTTACTCAGGAGCACTATGCAGATTTTGAGAAAAATATCTTAGAACCTACTGTTAAAGGTCTTAAAGCTGAAGGTTTCGGATTTAAAGGAATCATCTTCTTTGGATTGATGGTAACGAAAAACGGAGCTTACCTTCTTGAATACAACATGAGATTCGGAGATCCTGAAACTCAGGTATTGATGGCATTAATGGAAAACAATCTTCTTGATGTGATCCAGGATTGTATGGAAGGAAAAGACATCGAGCTTAAGTTTAAAGACGAAAAAGCAGTTTGTTTGGTAATGTGTTCCGGAGGTTATCCGAGAAACATCGAAATAGGTTTCGAAATTACGGGTGAAGATAAACTGAAACACAGTAAACTGTTATACGCAGGAGCAATCAGCAAAGGAGATAAAGTAGTTTCCAATGGAGGTAGAGTACTGAACATTGTGGCTACAGGAGCTACTTACGAAGATGCCCGCAAAAAAGTTTACGAAGACGCAGGTCACGTACATTTCGATTACGGCTTCTACAGAGAAGACATCGGAAAGTTTTAATAAAAATCACGAAAAAAGATTTGGATACATTCCAAGTCTTTTTTTGTAAAACAGTTAAATAAGCAATAAGCTTTAAGCTACAGGCAGTATGCTTATTGCAGTATAAAAAGCTTATAGCCTGAAGCCTATTGCTTAAAGCTTATAATTAATCATCATTTATCAATTATCAAAAATGAACAACGGTATTATTATTTTAGATTTCGGATCCCAGTACAACCAGCTTATCGGAAGAAGAATCCGTGAGATGGGTGTATACTCTGAAATCTTGCCTTACAATACACCATTACAAGATATTTTAGCTAAACAGCCAAAAGGAATCATCCTTTCCGGTGGACCAAGTTCTGTAAATGCAGAAAATGCCCACCTGGTTGAAAAAGAATTATACGAGCAGGGAGTTCCTGTCTTGGGAATCTGCTACGGAATGCAGATGACGGCTCACCTTTTAGGAGGAAAAGTAAACAAAGGAGAGAAAGGAGAATACGGTAAAGCCAACTTAGAGATCGTTAAAGAAAGCTCTTTATTGAAAGGAGTTACTCAGAACTCTGTAGTTTGGATGAGCCACTTTGACGAAGTAGGAGAATTGCCTGCTGGTTTTGAATTAAATGCGAAATCAGGCGTAATTGCTTCTATCTCTAATGAAGACAAAAAAATCTTCTGCGTTCAGTTCCACCCGGAAGTTTCTCATACAGAAGAAGGAGGGAAAATGCTTGAAAATTTCGTTTTCAGCATCTGTAATGCAGAGAAAAACTGGAAACTGACCAACTATATTGAAAAAACAGTTGAGGAAATCCGTGAGAAAGTAGGAGACAATAAAGTAATCCTTGGTCTTTCAGGAGGTGTAGACTCTTCTGTAGCCGCTGTTTTGATCCACAAAGCAATCGGTGATCAGTTGACTTGTATCTTCGTAGATACGGGATTATTGAGAAAGGATGAAGGCAAAAAAGTAATGGATCAGTATGGAGAGCATTTCCATATGAACATTAAAATGGTAGATGCCAAAGAAAGATTCCTAACAAAATTAGCCGGAGTAGACGATCCTGAAGCAAAGAGAAAAATCATTGGAAACGAATTCATCCATGTTTTTGACGAAGAATCTCACAAAATTGAAGGTGCTAAATTCTTAGCTCAGGGAACCATTTATCCTGATGTTATCGAAAGCCAGTCTGTAAACGGACCATCTGCAGTAATCAAGTCTCACCACAACGTTGGAGGACTTCCTGAAGATATGGAATTTGAATTATTAGAGCCATTAAGAGAGCTTTTCAAGGATGAAGTAAGAAGAGTAGGAGAAGAATTGGGAATTCCTCACCATTTGGTATACAGACACCCTTTCCCAGGTCCTGGATTAGGAATCAGAGTATTGGGAGCTGTGGATGCTGAAAAAGTAAGAATCCTTCAGGAAGCTGATGATATCTTCATTGAAGAATTATACAAAAATGACCTTTACGAAAAAGTATCTCAGGCTTTCGTAGTCCTTCTTCCTGTAAAATCTGTAGGAGTAATGGGTGACGAAAGAACTTACGAATATACAGCGGTAGTTCGTTCTGCCAACACCATCGACTTTATGACAGCAACATGGAGCAGACTTCCTTATGAATTCCTGGATACTGTTTCAAGCAGAATCATCAACGAAGTAAGAGGAATCAACAGAGTAGCGTACGATATTTCAAGCAAACCGCCTGCAACGATTGAGTGGGAATAATTTTTGACTTGAATTTAGATATAATCCTGCCCGTTTTTGGGTGGGATTTTTTTGTTAAAACTGTTTTAATGAAAAAACGATCACAATAATATTGATAACAATTAACAAGTAATATACCAGTTTAAAGAGTATATGCTTATGGAAAATAACGTAATTTATTAACATTGTAATCATTAAGTAAAAGTAAATGAAACTTTTTACTTCCTGAGGTTTTATTTCAGATGCTGAAAACAAGTTTAAATTATGTGAAAGATTGATCATTGAGTCTGAATAAAAAATTCTTAAAATAAAAATAATGGTGATACTGATGAGTAAAGTTACTGCGTATGGTTTCATCAGCTAATAAAAATTTAATATAATCATTACTCTCCGATAAAAAGTTATAAATACATTGAGAATATCAATATTTACAGCATGAATTAACAGGCCGCTCCTCCGGAGCTATAATTTTAAAACAAATATGTCCTATTAACAGTTTTAGCTCCCAGTGGAGCTGGATTTGATCCCGTCGGGATCTGCTGTTAGTAGAAAAAAAGAAGTTCCCATAAAAATAAAGCTCCGGAGGAGCGACCTGTTAATTACGCTTTAATTTTAATCGGACGAGAATCATTTTTAATTGACATTGTAAAATAAAAATCTTCAGCAGAAAAAAAAATCAAATTTTCCATAAATTCAAAATAAACATTGTAAATGTCAGGATTTACAGATAGATATGGATTAGAGAGAGTATCAACACTAATGTATTCTATATCATGAAATGAATGAAGAATATTTTTTACTTGTAAAGCATATTGACTTTCGATAAAAATCAGAGGATTAATTCAAACAGATATATCCGATGGTTTTATTTTCAAGGCACAGAATAGTAATTTTTTTTCTGTATCCATTTCTATATCAGCATTATAATGGATTATAAGTACCTCGATTACAGAGCTGAAATCAGAATGTTTCCAGTAATTATTTGAATAAAGTGCTGCTTGTAAAGTTTCGGTGATATCCACTGTTAAATTTTGTGTAAAATAGTTGGGGAAGTACTTTGTATAATAATGTAAGTAAATTATTTTCCCTAAATTTAAGTAAAATTACATCAAATGCAAATAGAAACAAGAAACCTGACGCTTCAGGATTATGATGAACTGGCGGAAACGATGAAAAGGGCCTACCCGCAAATGTCGGAGTCCATTTGGTCCAAAAAAAGTATTGATAAGCTTACAAAAATGTTCCCTAATGGGCAGATATGTATTACTGTCGATGGAAAGTTGGCTGCTGTGGCACTTTCTATCATCGTCAATTATGAAGAATTCGGGGATGACCATACTTACAGTGATATTACGGGAAATTATACATTTAATACCCATACTTCCACGGGAAATGTTCTTTATGGAATTGAAGTTTTCGTAGATCCTGAGTTTCGGGAGTTGCGCTTGGGAAGAAGGCTTTATGATGCCCGAAAAGAACTTTGTGAACACTTAAATCTGAAATCCATTGTTCTGGGCGGCAGAATCCCGAATTATCACAAATACAGCCATGAATTTTCTCCAAGAGAATATATCCGGAAAGTAAGAGATAAAGAGATTTATGATCCGGTATTGTCTTTCCAGCTTTCCAATAATTTTCTTCCGATAAGAATCCTGAAAAAATATCTTCCGGAAGATGAAGCATCCAGAGAAAATGCAGTTCTTTTACAATGGAACAACATCTATTACAGCAGAAAACCGAATACCATGCAGGACAGCATTATCCGTCTCGGATTGGTGCAATGGCAGATGAGGCACTTCAGAGATATTCAAGCCTTTTATGAACAGGTGGAATTTTTTGTGAATGTAATGGGAGATTATAAATCCGATTTTGTCCTGTTTCCGGAACTTTTCAATACACCTTTATTAGCTCCTTTCAACAATCTTTCTGAAAGAGACAGTATGATAGAATTGGCTAAGCTTACGGAACAGATTAAAAAGAAAATTTCAGAACTGGCCATAAGCTATAACGTGAATATTATTTCCGGAAGTATGCCTGTTTTTGATAATAATGATTTGTATAATGTCAGTTATCTTTTGCACCGTGACGGGCGTATAGACGAATACCGGAAAATTCACATTACTCCGAATGAAAAGAGATATTATGGAATGAAAGGAGGAAATGAAATTAAAGTATTTGATACCGACTGCGGAAAAATAGGTCTCGTGATCTGCTACGACGTAGAATTTCCGGAATTACCGAGGATTTTAGCCGACCAGGGCATGAAAGTACTGTTTGTTCCTTATCTGACAGACACTCAGAATGCTTATATGAGAGTACGCCACTGTGCTGCAGCAAGAGCCATTGAAAATGAATGCTACGTAGCCATTGCCGGATGTGTAGGAAACCTTCCGAAGGTCAATAATATGGACATTCAGTTCGGACAGGCAGCCGTATTTACCCCTTCCGACTTTGCCTTCCCATCCAATGCTGTAAAAGGAGAAGCAACTCCCAATACAGAAATGACATTGATTGTGGATGTAGATCTGAACCTGTTGAAAGATCTCCATCACAACGGTTCTGTTCAGGTGATGAAAGACCGCAGAAAAGATCTTTATGAGACTTATCTTAAATAACAAAACAGAATGCGAAAGCATTCTGTTTTTATTTTACCTAAAATTTTTTTGAGCAGCTTACATATACTCAGGACATACTACAGCAGGGCAGATCAATTTTGGACATCTTGGCCTTCCATCTTTAGGGCAGCATTCGTTGGAGCAGTTTCCGATAATGATCCCGCTTCCTGCAATCCCTTTTAATTGCGCTCTTGAAAGTTTGTTGTTACGTAAATTTTTCATGTGCTAATACTTTTGATTTGTTTTAATTTTGTACGCTGTAAATATATTAATTTTTATAATATATGATGCTCTTTTGTTGTTATTGATGTATTTTATTCTTTAAAATATTGATTATGTGTTATTATTTTTAATTTATTCATCGGTTTTGTAGTCATAATTCTTTTCATAAAGGAACAATTTTTGGAGTAAATTGCACCTACTATTGATACACTATGTTTGACAAGCCTCAAAGAAAACTGAAAAGATCCGCAAGACTGATTTCCGTACTAAGTAAATATGGATTCAAAGATATTCTTGCAAGAATGAATGGAAATAAACAGGAAGAATCTTCCTCCGGTAATTCAGATGAAATCATTTCAAAAGGAACCGTTTACGAAAGAATAAGACTGGCTCTTGAAGAGCTGGGACCTACGTTTGTAAAATTGGGTCAGACATTCAGTAACAGAGAAGACCTATTACCGCCGGAATTGATTCAGGAGCTGCAGAGGCTTCAGGACAAAGTGGAAACAGTAGAGATGGATGTAGAGGAAGCACTGGAAAATGAATTTAATATTTCTGTGAAAGATTATTTCCGAGAAATCCAAAAAAAACCTTTGGCTACTGCTTCCATTGCGCAGGTTTATAAGGCTGTTCTGCTGGATGGCAGTCCTGTGATTTTAAAATTGAGAAAGCCTAATGTACAGTCAGTCATTGAAGATGACTTACTTTTGATTAAAGATATTGAAAAGCTGATATCTGCCTACTCGGAAATAGGAGAAAAGCTGAATCTGAAACAGGCTATTTCTACCTTTGAAAGGTCTTTGCTGGAAGAAGTTTCCCTGATCAACGAAAAGAACAATATCCTGCAGTTCCGTGTGAATTTTAAGAACAATAAAGAAACTTATGTTCCTAAAGTATACGAAGAGTTTTCCAACAACAATATTCTCTGTATGGAATTTATTGATGGGATCAAAGTAACCGATACATCTGCCCTGGTGGAAAATGATATCGATCCTGTAAAGGTTTCAGAAACAGGATTAAGACTTTTTGTATCACAGATTTTAGACTATGGATTTTTTCATGCTGATCCTCATGCCGGAAATATTTTAGTGAGAAAAGACGGTAAAATTGTTTTCATTGATTTTGGAGCAATTGGGAAAATTCTGCCTAATGATAAAGAAATTCTTGAAAATCTTATCATAAGCTTCGTCGCCAAAAACTCTCATAAAATAGTCCGTTCTCTCAAAAAAATGGCCATAAGCTATGAAATACCTGATGAAAGGCGTTTTGAAAATGATGTGGAAGAAATTCTGAATTTTGTTCACAGTTCATCATTACAGGATATCAATGTACAGCTAATCATCAACAAGATGAAGGATATTCTAAAAGATAACAGGCTCTATATGCCGGATTATTTTTATCTTTTATTCAAAGGAATCAGCCTGATAGAAGGGGTGGGAAGGAGTATTAATCCAGATCTTGATATTGTTAAAAGTCTTCATCCTTACACCAAAAAGATTTTCACCAGGAAAATAAGTCCTAAGAACCTGTTAAAGACAGGGATGGACAGGATGATGAATTTCACGGATAATGTAGATGAAATACCCAAAGAACTTCGTTCCGTTCTTCAAAAACTGGATGATAATAAATTCACCGTTTCCAGCGAAATCAAAAATATAGAGAAGACCAACCAGCTCATCAAATCCAGTGTGGTGAATCTTATACTAGCCATGGTTTTAGGGGCAAATATCATAGCCACTGCTATCGTTTTTTCTTCGGAATCAGGACCCAGAATAGGGGAACTTTCGGTAGTAGCAGTTTTAGGCTTTATCTTTTCAATCCTTTTGGTCGTAATCATCCTGCTGAGGGTAACCAGAAAATAAACGTAATTTAAAAACCAATTATCCACCCAAAAATCCCTTCTCTTACTCAACACTCTGTTAGACCTGCAACCCGTAATTTCAGCCAACAATGAAAACGCTTATTATACCAGTAATCGCCTTATTCAGTTCTTATAGTTTCGCTCAGCAAACAAATGAAGAGAAACTTCAGGGAGATTTTGATGGCAGCGGAACAAAAGAATACGCTTACACAAAAGTCAGCGAATGTGGTGAGGAATGTGAAGGAAAGTGTGAAACCACCATTTATTTCAGTGATAAAAACATAAAGCCTATAAAGATCATACCCGCAAACCAGGGAAGTCTGTATAATCTGGGAGATCTTAATGGCGATGGGAAAGATGAGATTGGCTTTTATCCGAATTGGTGTACCAGCTGCTGGCATCCGTTTTATGTGTATACTTTGGATAAAACTGACTGGAAGCCATTATTGCCTCCTATCTCAACCCATTGTAATCAGTGGGAAGAAGAGCAATTTCCTATCAGAAAAGATCCGAAAAAGAAAGGGTATGTTATCGTTACTTCCAGCAAATGGATAGATGATGATATTAAAATAATCAGTGAAAGTGTAAAGGTAAATTAGCATGTTAACTTCTTGCTGGTGGTTCTTTGTTGCTGAAAATATCAATGCATTTGGCAGCGATTTTCTATATTCAGATAGCTACTCCCTAAAACCTGCTGTCTAATATCTGCCACCTCTAATTTTCAACTTCTAATTAAATACCTATCTTTGCAAAATGGAAAAACTCACTTTTGCGGATTTTGACCTTCCGGTTAAAATTCTCGATGTTTTAGCGGATCTGGAATTATTTGAACCTACTCCAATTCAGGAGAAGAGCTTAAAGCCTATACTTTCGGGAAGAGATGTAATGGGAATTGCGCAGACAGGAACCGGGAAAACATTAGCTTATCTTTTACCCGTTCTGAAAACCTGGAAATACAGCAAGACAGGAAACCCAACTGTTTTGGTGCTTGTTCCTACAAGAGAACTGGTGGTGCAGGTAACAGAAATTCTTGAAAAACTGACAGAAAATATCACTGCAAGAGTAATCGGAATATACGGAGGAAAGAATATCAATACCCAAAAACTATTGTTCAACGATGGCTGCGATATTCTGGTAGGAACACCGGGAAGAGTAATGGATCTTTCTATAGACAACGCTATTTCTCTGAAAGAAGTTCAGAAGCTGATCATTGATGAGTTTGATGAGATGCTTAACCTGGGTTTCAGACCACAGCTTACTCACATTTTTGAAATGATGAAAGAGAAGAGACAGAATATTCTTTTCTCTGCAACCATGACGGAAGCGGTAGATGAAATGCTGGATGTGTATTTTGCCAGTCCAATTGAAATTTCGTTGGCTAAATCCGGAACGCCACTGGAGAAAATAGAGCAGATTGGTTACAAAGTTGAAAACTTTAATACTAAAATCAATTTACTTGAACATTTACTGAAGACTAATACTGATATGTCCAAAGTATTGATTTTTAATAATAATAAGAGACATGCCGATTTGCTCTTTACTAAAATTGATGAGCTTTTCCCTGAACAGTTTGATGTGATCCACTCGAATAAATCACAAAACTACAGACTAAAAGCAATGAAAAGGTTTGAAAATGAAGAGATCAGAGGTTTGATTACGACGGATGTAATGGCAAGAGGTCTTGATATTTCAAATATTACTCATGTAATCAATTTTGAAACGCCCGATATTCCGGAACAATATATCCACAGAATCGGTAGAACGGGTAGAGCAGATAAAGAAGGAACAGCTTTGGTTTTTGTAACGAAAAAAGAAGAACCTTTACTTCTGGATATTGAGCTTTTGATGGATAAGGCATTGAAATTTAATGAATTTCCTGAGGAAGTTAAGATCAATCCTAAAAAGATCGCCGCTGAAGAAGAGCAGATCGTTATGAAAAATCCTGCACAGGTAAAACTGAATGATGGCGGTGGAGCATTCCATGAGAAAAAGGCTAAAAATACCAAAGAAAACTGGGGTGGACCTTCCAAAAGAAAAGCACCTAAGAAATTTGGAGCCAACAGGGCTCAGCAGAAAGCAAAATCTAAATCGAAAAGAAAGAAATAAAATAAAAACGATTCCTGATACGGGAATCGTTTTTTATTTTAAAGCAAGTCCTCATCCTGAAAATCCAGCTTATTTTTTATTTCAGATAAGGAGTGATCACCTTAGCCCAGATGTTATATCCTTCCGGCTTAAAGTGAAGCATATCTTCCACAAAAATATCTTTTCTTACGTTTCCGTCAGCATCTTCCATTGCTTTTGTAACATCAATGAATTCAGCATTGGGTTCTTTTTTCATAAAGGCAGCGATCTTTTTGTTGGCTATTTTTATTTGAGGCCAGATCACTTCTCTGCTTGGCGAATATTTGATCGAGATATAATCTATTTCAATATCAGGAAATCTCTCACGTATTTTTCTGTAAAAGCTTTTGAATCGGTTAACGACCACTTTGGCTTTTAGCTGGTGATTATCTGCAAAATCATTTTCGCCACAGTAAATAATGATCTGTTTGGGCTGATAAGGAGCTAAAAGGTCATTCGCAAAATCATTAAGATCCGTAAGTCTTGATCCTCCAAACCCTCTGTTGATAATAGTTTTACCCGGGAAATAATCTGCTACATCCGTCCATTTTGTGAATGATGAGCTTCCCAGAAAAAGGATAGCATCCTTTTGAGGCGGATTTTGCTGGTCAAGCTTTTTAAACTCCTGGATGTCTTGCCAGAACATGGGTTTTTTCTCCTGAGAAAAGGCAATAGCAAAGTACAGCAATAGAAATGCTGATAGAATCTTCTTCATTATATTCAGTTTTAAATTTAACTATAAAAGTAATAAAAAAACTCCCGATTAGCGGGAGTTTATAATTTATCTTTCGTAGGTAATATAAGGAATGTCGGGAATTTTATCTCCGTCCATATCAAATAGTCCTGATTGCTGAGCCATTTTTAAATTTTTGCTTGTCAATACATCTATTCTGTAATTTACCGTACCTTCATCACTAAGTTTAATTCCAATAACTTTTGAGTCAGCATCATAAGTGTATCTTCCCTCACTTTTCTGATCCATTTGACAGTCTGCACCTGTTCCTGTATACGCTGTATAGCTCACATAATAATCTGTTCTGAAGAAAAGAGTATTTTTGGTTGCACATCCGGTGTTTGGATACATTTGAAGCACTGTTTTATTATCTTTTCCGGAAATAATTTCTCTTTTAACTTCCTTCCAGTCTCCCTTCATGATCTCCATATCGTAAGCTTCAAGATTGTCATCTTTACAAGAAGTAAGCGCCAGGGCAGAAAAGGCAAATAAAAGTAGCTGTTTTTTCATTTTCACAAATTTAAGAATATGCTAAAATATAAATAAATTTGAAATATCTGTAATGAAATAACGGATTTTTAAACAAATGTTTGTAAATTAAATAATTTTGAGAATGAAATCAGTATTTTCAAGCAGATAAGTTGCTTTAAAAAATAAAAAATTGATTTAAAGACAAAAGATATTGTCCCTCTATCTAACATCAAAAGAAGCGGACAAAAGCCCGCTTCCTATACAATTAAAAGCCACTCCGGCTTCAGTCAGAATGTAAAATACTAAACCTTAAACCTTAAACTTTAAATTCCTAGTAGCTCATTTCTACAATCTTATACGCGTCCTGCGGAGTCAGTTTTTTATATTCTCCAAGGCCAAGCCAGTTTCTATCCGTAAAAGCTTTTTCAACTTTTTCAGCAGTTCCTTTAAAGTCCTCCGTATATTCGGAAAGTCTGGTTTTGATGTGAAGACTGTGGAAGAATTCTTCCAGTTTTTTAATTCCCAGTTCAGCTTTCTCTTCTACAGTTCCTTCTTTGATTCCCCAGACTCTTTCAGCGTACTGAGCCAGTTTTCCTTTTTTATCTTCGAAATTATAACGGTAATGGGATGGAGCAATAATTGCCAGGGTTCTTGCATGATCAATACCGAAATATGCTGTCAGCTCGTGGCCCATCGCATGTACTGCCCAGTCTGTAATCACTCCTTTCTGGATCAGTCCGTTCAAAGCCATTGTACAGCACCACATAAAGTTTCCGGCAGCATCGTAGTTGAAATCATCAGCCAGTACTTTAGGAGCGGTTTCCTGTAGACTGATCAGAATGCTTTCAGCAATTCTTTCCTGAAGGTCAGCAGAAGAAGGAGCCGTCATATATTGCTCTAAAACGTGAGTATAGGCGTCCGTAATTCCGTTCACGATTTGATTTTTCGGAATAGATCTGATCACTTCCGGATCCAGTACAGAAAACTGCGGGAAAAGCCCGGGTCCTCCTGAAGATAATTTCTCATTGGTTTCTCTTCTGGAAATAACGTAACCTGAATTCATTTCCGAACCTGTTGCAGGCAGTGTTAAAATACTTCCGAAAGGCATTCCCTGTCCTTCAAATGTTCTTACCGACTTTCTCAGGATCTCCCACGGTTCACCATCATAATTGGCTGCTGCAGAAAGAAATTTTGTGCCGTCAATTACAGATCCGCCCCCTACAGCAAGAAGGTAAGTGATGTTTTTTTCTTTCATAAAGCTTAGGGCATTGATCAGAATTTCATATTCAGGATTGGCAGGAACTCCACCAAATTCATATAAATCATGGTCTTTCAACGCCTCTTTTACCTGATCGTAAACACCATTGTTTTTGATGCTTCCACCGCCGTAAATCATTAATATTCTCGCGTCTTTGGGGATTTCTTTGGAGATTTTAGCGATTTCGCCTTTTCCAAAAAGTATTTTTGTAGGATTTTTAAACTCGAAATTAAGCATTATTCTAAATTTATTTTAAGTCAAATTTACGGAATGAAAAAAGAAAAGTGAGTTAATAAAATTTTAAAATTGCTATCATTCAGTTTTATGAAAGCTATTGAGGCAAGCAGCCCTTTTGTTTTTAGATGATAACTTTTCAAATCCAAAATAGATGAGTTCTAAGAATAAAGTATCTTCCCTTAATTCCCTTTATCAGCCTAAAAAGCTTACTATTTTCCAAAAAAGCGGTTACAGAGAAGTACAGTTTTCATCTTTCGCATATACTCCATTCCTTTTCGCTTCCAGCTTTCCGGTTCTTCTGTTGATTCTAACTAAAAAAGATTCTTTCACAGACGGACAGCCCTTAGACTGCATAAGATACATAGAAACATGATGGTTGTCTATTTTATAAGCTCCGGTAAAACGGTTGCTTGTATCTACCGAATAACCATACGTTTTGGCCAGTAAAATCGCTTCAGGAAGATTATCAACAGTTCCTATAAAATCTCTCAGCTGCTGTTCACTGGAAAAATAAACAGACTTTTCATTTTTACACGCAAGAATGTATGAAAAACAATTGTTCCCGATGCATTTCTGGAAAAAACCTCTTTCAGGAACAGGTTCATTGATCGTCATAAAATCAGGAGCCTGGCTTTCATAGATAACTGCTTTTTCATAATCCATATCATTGCTGAGAACGCGCCAGTAAGCATAATCTTTATCAGGAACTATGAAAGGATAGAGGTATTCTGCGGTATCAAGGATATCAGGAATTTTTTTATAATCATCGGGAACCTTGATCTGGCTGTAAAGCAGATTAGAGAGAATCAGGGAAAATGCGATGATTACTTTCATAGAGAATGTGTTGTCTGTACAAATTTAAGAAAGAGAATTATTCCAATACAATTTTATAATATCCTTTTTCAGCAGTTACATCAATATCTATACCTGTAAACGTTAATTTATTGATTTGATAGCCATCACACCCTCCGTTAAATTCCGATGATTGGATAGAAAAATCCAGGTCTTTAATATTAGAAAAGAATTTATACTTTTTTGTTCCATTATAGGCACCTACGTTTTCTAAAAGGATTCTATTATCGGATGTTTTGGATAATTGCACACTGGCATTATTTTCATCCTGAATAGAATAAGTTGTTAATGTTCCATTGGTGATAAGATTTTCATTATTGGAATTGACGAACTCAAAAATGATGGGTAATGGTGCATTGTAACAATCTTTTTCACAAGAGATGAATAGAAGGGTAATGAGTAAGAAAGTCAATATTTTTTTCATGGATTACAGATGATGTATAGAGTAAATTTACTATTATTTTTTTGCATTTTGCCCTCAATTTTTGTCATTTGTCAATTAAATTAATTTCAAAATCGCTTACATTTGTTACTATGATACATGACCAACGCGCAGAAAAATTCAGGCAGATTGTGGAAAATAAGTTCCAGATCTACAATTCATTATTTATGAGCCTGCCTTATGATAAAATGACGAACATCGGAATGCTCCTTCCGTTTCTCTATGAAGAAAGCAGAACCGGCTATGAAGCAGGAAAAACTCCTGAAAATATCGTCGAAGAATTTTTTAAAAACCATACCGATCTTCAGAACGAAGAGCAGAAACTTGAACTGCTTTTCAAGATCATCCAGTATATAGAAAGACAGGTTGTTTTGTTCGATAGTATTGAGGATGCTGCATTTCCCAACCTTCATTCTGAAAGTGATAACGGTACGGTAACCAATCTCTTTGAACGTTCTTTTCAGGATCATAAAATTGAAAAAGTACGCGAGAAATTGAAAGATTTCAGCGTTAAGGTTGTATTTACTGCGCATCCTACTCAGTTTTATCCAAGTTCGGTACAGAGAATTATTCAGGATTTGAGAGGGGCTATTACCCATGATTCGGTGACTCAGATTGATACGCTTCTGCAGCAGCTGGGGAAAACTCCTTTTGTCAACAAAGAAAAACCGACTCCAATAGATGAGGCGCTGAGTATTATTTCTTATCTGAGATATGTATATTATGATACCATTGGCGAACTGTTTACGAAGATCAAAAAGACTTTCGGGAACGGTCATTTTCACCTTCATGAAGATATTATCCAGCTTGGTTTCTGGCCGGGAGGTGACAGAGACGGAAATCCTTTTGTAACAGCAGAGGTAACGAAAAGAGTAGCGGAAGAACTTCGTTCTGCTATTCTGAAATCATACTACAGCCACTTAAAATTTATCAGAAGAAGATTGAGTTTCAGAGGCGTTTCCGAAGTGTTAACCCAATTAAGCGAAGAGCTGTATGCTGCCATTTTTGATGGAAAAGACATTAAAGCAGAAGATATTTTAAAGAAAGCAGCCGAAGCAGAAAAAATACTGATCAACGAACATAACTCTTTGTTTTTAGATCTTTTGATTAATTTCAGAGACCGTGTGATGATCTTCGGTACTCACTTTGCAACCTTGGATATCCGTCAGGACAGCAGAATTCACCAGAAAGTTATTGATGAGGTGTATGCAAAAGTATATGGAAATGAAGAGGCTGATTACGAGAAGAAATTCAATAAGCTGATTCAGATTTCTGAAAAAATAAATGCAGATGATTTCGAAGACATTGTAAAAGATACTTTGTTAACGGTTTCTCAGGTTTCAGAAATTCAGGATCTGAATGGATTACGAGGCATGAACCGCTATATTATTTCCAATTCTGATGCCGTAAAAGACGTGATGAACGTATATGCCTTCTTTAAAATCTGCGGTTATAAAGATGAAGAGATCAATATGGATATTGTTCCGCTTTTTGAAACCATGGAAGGGCTTGCCAATGCAGAAAATGTAATGAATGAGCTGTATCATAATCCAGTCTACAAAAAGCATCTTGAGAAAAGAGGAAACCAGCAGACGATTATGCTTGGATTCTCAGATGGAACCAAAGACGGAGGATATTTAAAAGCCAACTGGGAAATCTATAAAGCCAAAGAAGTACTCACAAAACTTTCGGAACAGAATAATATTAAAGTTGTTTTCTTTGATGGCAGGGGAGGCCCGCCGGCAAGAGGAGGTGGAAAAACCCACGATTTCTATGCTTCCCAGGGAAAAACGATTGCCAATAATAAGATTGAATTAACCATTCAGGGGCAGACGATTACCAGTATTTTCGGAAACAAGGAGCAGGCAAAATACAACTTTGAACAGCTTCTGACAGCAGGTGTTGAAAATGATGTATTTAAAAATTCAAAAAAAGAACTTACAGAAAAGGAAAGAGCTTTGATTATAGAGCTTGCAGATATCAGCTATAAAAAATATTCGGATCTGAAAGCGCATCCCATGTTTGTGCCTTACCTTCAGGAAATGAGTACGCTTGAATATTACGGAAAAACGAATATCGGAAGCCGCCCTTCAAAAAGAGGAAACGGAAGCGAGCTTAAATTTGAAGATCTGAGAGCCATCCCGTTTGTAGGCTCATGGTCACAATTAAAACAGAATGTCCCGGGATTTTTCGGTTTTGGATATGCGATGCAAAAGATGAAAGAGCAGGGCAGATTTGAAGAGGTAAGAGAACTGTACAAAGGTTCGGATTTCTTTAAAACTTTAGTTTTGAACTCCATGATGAGTATGAACAAGTCTTACTTCCCATTGACTTATTATATTAAAAATAACCCGAAATTTGGAGCATTCTGGAATATTCTTTTCGATGAATACGAGCTTTCCAGAGATATTATGTTGGAGCTGACAGGATTTAAAATGCTTCAGGAAGAAGATCCTTTATCCAGAAAATCTGTGAAGATCCGTGAGAAGATTGTGCTTCCGCTGTTAAGTATCCAGCAGTATGCTTTGATGAAAATTCAGAAAGGAGAAGGGAACAAAGAAGCTTACGAAAAGCTGGTGACGCGTTCATTATTCGGAAATATTAATGCCAGTAGGAATTCTGCATAAGTTATTACGAAAGTAATAGGATATCAATAGGAATGGGTTATAATCCTGAGCGTAGTCGAAGGATGCCCATTCTTTTTTTATTAACCAATCCTCCGGCTTCAGCCAAAACATAGGATATGCAGTTTGAGAAAAAATAGTTTTCACACATTCAACAGATCAAATAGAATATAGAATCTGTTCAATCTGTTGGATGTGCAGGAGACAAATAATTATTCCTTTAAGAATTTTTCGTAGAAAACCTTATCCTTCGTCTGAATTTTCAGATAATAAGTCCCTTTGGGGAAATCTTCCACTTTTATTGATTTTTGATTACTACTTTTTCTGATTAATCTTCCCAGATTATCATATATTTCCAGGGACTGAACTTCTTGTTCTGATGCTACATTAAGAATGTTTTTTGCAGGATTCGGAAAGATAGAATACGTTTCTTTTTTTACAATTTCAGATGTATTCAGAACAAGATTGTATAAGCTTCCGAAATTAAGGATTCCAAATCCCATCTGATCGGAATGTGCAGGGTAAAGTGATGCCGTCTGTCTCAGCTTTGTTCTCATCTGTTCCCTGTTCATCGCTGGAAACGCCTGGATAAGACATGCAACACCGCCGGCAGCAATAGGAGTCGCAATTGAAGTTCCATTCACAATTAAGGTAGCATTATCATAAACGGTTGTCGTACCGGTTCCCTGAGTACTTCCGTCCGGCTTTACCACTCCGAGAGCATTAGGCCCGAAAGAAGAAAACCCTGAAGCATTTCCGGCAGAATCTACAGATCCGATAGAAAATACTTTAGCATTATCAGCGGGTGTCATAAGGTAATGCCACGGCTGTTGTCCCGAGTTACCGGCAGCGGCAAGAACAAAAATACCTTTTTCAGCAGCAATGCCTGCTCCGCGGGCAATAAAGGAGGTATTGCCATCCATATTGGCATACGTATAATTGTAACGGCTTTCGTCAAAAATATTGTAACCCAATGATGAAGTAATGATTTCAACTCCTTTTCTGTCTGCTTCCTCAGCCGCCTCAATCCAGTATAGCTCTTCTTCGGGAATCTCTACGGTAGCATTTTCACTGCGGTAAAGGTAAAAATCAGCATCAGGTGCAGCTCCTGCAAAAACGTCTTGAAGATATCCGCCAATAACACCTAACACAACGGAACCATGAGTACTGAGAGCCGTATTATAAATATCTGCGGTTTTGGTAACAAAATCATAAGAAGCTTTGATATGATTATTCGTCCATAATCTTGTAAAGGCAGCTCCTGTATTCACAGTTGGGAATCCTGCATCAATTACCGCTATGGAAACTCCTGTTCCCGTATAACCTGCCAGATGAAGCGGCCGGATATTCACCTGGTCTATTTGTCCTGCCCCTGATCCATAATTGAAGTTGGTAAGTGTTTTATTGATACTGGCATCGTCTTTCCATTTTCCTGATGATGTTTTCACGGTAGTAGAAGTGTTTCTGGCAAAACTTTCAACAGAGGAAACATAAGATTGGGCCTGTAATAACGTTTTTTGCGCCGGAGTGGCATTTACAGCTGCTCCATTAAGCCATTTTGAGTAATCCTTAACAACAAATCCCAAATTTTGAAGATTCTGAAGGTAAGACTGTTCAATAGGAGCATCCTGATCATTAAGCGGTATTCCCAGCATTGTACGTCTGTTGAGTGATTTCTGGCTGAGCTCTGACAGCGGATTGGCATAAAAAGCAGCTTTATTAGGCTTATCCGTAAAGTAAACAAAAACAAGCTCCGTTTGTGCAGAAACGGTTAGGTAACCTGTTAGGAAACAAAAGAGTAAAAGTTTTTTCATAAAATTTATTTGTATAAAGATAAAAACAAAATCAATAAAATTTTTGATAGGATTTTAAATTCCTTATTTTTACAGAAATATTTTAGTATATGAAAAAAATTCAGATGGTTGATTTGCAAAGTCAGTATTACAAAATAAAGAATGATGTAGACAATGCAGTTTTGAATGTAATGGATTCTGCGGCATTTATTAACGGTCCTGAAGTAAAGTCTTTCCAGAATGAATTGGAGTCTTATCTAGACGTAAAACATGTGATTCCGTGTGCCAATGGTACAGATGCATTACAGATTGCCCTGATGGGGTTGGATCTGAAAGAAGGAGACGAAATTATCACGGCTGATTTTACTTTTGCTGCAACAGTGGAGGTAATTCATCTGCTTAAATTAAAGTCTGTACTGGTAGATGTAGATTATGATACATTCACAATTTCTACTGAACAGATTAAAAAAGCAATTACGCCCAGAACAAAAGCGATTATTCCGGTACATATTTTCGGACAGTGTGCCAATATGGAAGAAATTTTAAAAATTGCTGAAGAGCACAATTTATATGTTATTGAAGATAATGCCCAGGCAATCGGTTCAGAATATACATTTTCCGATGGAACGGTAAAACAGGCAGGAACAATGTCTACTGTGGGAACCACTTCTTTCTTCCCTTCAAAAAACCTGGGATGCTACGGAGACGGAGGGGCTATTTTTACCAATAATGATGAATTAGCTCACCGTTTAAGAGGAATTGTAAACCACGGAATGTACGAGAGATATTACCATGATGAGGTGGGGGTAAACTCACGTTTGGACAGTATTCAGGCAGCGGTTTTAAGAAAGAAACTTCCTCATTTGGATTCTTATAACGAAGCAAGAAGAAGAGCTGCAGATTTTTATGATGAAGCATTTGGAGGAAATCCAAACATCCTGACTCCCAAAAGAGCCGAGAACTCTACTCATGTATTCCACCAGTATACATTAAGAATTCTGAATGGAAAACGTAATGAGCTTCAGAAGTTTTTATCGGAAAAAGATATTCCTGCAATGATTTACTATCCTGTGGCGTTGAGAAAACAAAAAGCATACTTCCAGGAAAGTGATGCTGCAGATTTTGTGAATACTGATAAGCTTTTGGATCAGGTAATTTCTTTACCGATGCATACAGAATTAGACGAAGAGCAGCTGAAATATATTACGGATGCAGTCCTTGAGTTTATGAAATAAATGAATAAGGCTTTTTTTTCATTAGCATTTATTATCAGCGAGCTTATTTTTGCTCAAAGTGGAAATAGGTTTGCTATTAATGATCTGTTAATTAAGTTTCCTAAAGAGGTTGAACTTCGCAATCTGAATAAGGTTTCCGGACAATATCTTTTTGTGGATAAAGAAAAAAATAATATTCAGGTTTCAGTAAGAAATGCATCTAAAATGGATTTTTATAATCCTGAACTGAATAAAGCACAGCTTTTGGAGGCTTTTTACAAATGGGATTTTGATTACTGGAAAAGCAATTCTGTGGGAGCTGAAGTTAAGGAAATTTCTAAAGATCCAGATAAACATGAGATTCTTTGGGAAGTGACTGTTAAGGAAGGAAAAACAATATTTTTATTCGGGATAATAGAAAACAAACTTATTTCTGTTTCAATAAACAATAATAATATTTCGGACGAGGAAAATATAAATTTTGTAACGAAAGTTTATAGACAAATCTCAAGGTATAATGATAAGAAACACAAAGATTAAAAAATAAAAATGGCAATACTTGTTACCGGCGGCCTTGGATATATTGGTTCTCACACTGTTGTAGAACTTCTTAATAACGGCTTTGAAGTGGTTATTATAGACGATTTATCCAATACGGAAAGGTTTATTTTAAAAAACATTGAGGAAATTACTGGTAAGAAACCTGTTTTTTATCCTTTCGATTTAAGAAGAAAAGAACTTCTTACTCAGGTTTTTGATGCGCACCACATTGATGGTTGTATCAATTTTGCTGCCTCTAAAGCGGTAGGAGAAAGCCAGATCATTCCTGTAGACTATTATGAGAATAATTTGTTTTCTTTGATTAATATTCTTCAGGAATTTAAAACAAGAAAGATCTCCAATTTTATTTTCAGCTCATCGTGTACCGTGTACGGACAGGCAGATGTAATGCCGATAGATGAAAATACTCCGTTGAAAACGCCTGAAAGTGTATACGGGAAAACAAAACAAATGGGAGAACAGATCCTGATTGATTTTGCAAAAGCCTATCACAGTAAAATATCGCTATTAAGGTATTTTAATCCAATCGGGGCACATCCATCCGGAAAGCTGGGAGAATTGCCTATAGGAATTCCTAATAATTTAGTACCTTATGTGATGCAAACAGCATCAGGAATAAGAGAAAAATTAAATATTTGGGGAGATGATTACCCTACAGAGGACGGAACTGCCGTTCGTGATTATATCTATGTTGTTGACCTTGCAAAAGCACACGTTGCAGCACTAAAGAAACTCATTGATGATCCTTCATCGGATGCTGTGATAGATATCTACAATCTGGGAACAGGAAAGGGTTCATCTGTACTGGAAGTGGTAAAAGCATTTGAAAAAGCCAATAATGTAGAAGTGCCTTATCAGATATGTGCCAGAAGAGAGGGAGATATTACTATTGCGTATGCTAATCCAGATAAAGCCGGAAAAGAGCTCCACTGGAAGTCTGAAACCTCGCTTGAAGAAGCTCTAAGAACAGTTTGGGAATGGCAGAAATATCTGAAAACCAGAAATTCATAGACTTAAGTGTTGAGAAATACTGACGTCACATGAAATAATAATTTAAACGATCATAAAACAAATTACAAACATCTTCCTTGAAAATTAAGTGTTTTATCTTTTTAAGAAACATGTATTTCAGCGAAGCTTTAATTTAACATTAATATGAAGACACAGAGAATAGGTATTACATTTTCGTCATTTGACTTATTGCATGCAGGTCACATCAAAATGCTTGAAGAAGCTAAAACCGTGTGTGACTATTTAATTGTTGGACTTCAAATCGATCCGTCTCACGATCGTCCAAACAAAAATAAGCCAAGCCAGACTATTGTTGAAAGATATATTCAACTGAAAGCAGTGAATGCTGTGGATGAGATTATTCCTTATTACACAGAAGAAGACCTTTTGGATATTCTTAAATCATTTGTGATTGATGTAAGAATTATTGGAGATGATTATATGGACAGAGACTTTACAGGTAAAAAATACTGTGAGGAAAAAGGAATTGAGATCTTTTACAACAAAAGAGACCATCGGTTTTCCACCAGTGACCTGAGAAGGAGAATCTACGAAGCTGAAAAAGAAAAAGATGCCAAAGCAGAACCTGTAAAATAGAAAAAAATAAAATCTTTATTCAATGTAATGAAGATTTTTTTTATTCATATTGGTCTTTTAAAACGCTGAAAATCAGAATTAAATACTATTAGATTGTTAGTGCGTGATACTTAACATAATAAAAAAAAAGGTATTTTACTTTTTTATTTGATAATTTTTTACTCTTTTTGAGCGTTAATTAATTAAAAACTAAAAAAACCATGAAAAAAACAATTTTAACCATGTTATGTATGACATTGGGGACAGGTTTAGCTTTTGCAGGTACTAATCAACCAGCCAAAAAAGTAAAAAAAACAAATAAAAAAGCTACTTGTACTGTAAGTTGTAGCGTTACCGTTAGCAATAGCAACGGATCAAGTATAACTTACACTATGTCAGCAGGAAATCTTTTCACTAGTTGTGGAGCAGCCCAACAGAAATGTAGCACGAAAATGAAAGCTACTTTTGGTATGGAACCAACTGGATATGAACTTTAATTAAAATCTAATATTGTACATATATGAAAAAGATTATTTTAGCTACTATGATTATGATTACTGGATTAGCTAGCGCTAAAAATACTCCTAAAGAACCGGCTTCATCTCCTAAAAAGATTACAAATTCAATTTCGGCAAAAGAAAAAGCTTCTCTTTGTACTGTATCATGTTCTACATCTGTTCAGATAGGAATGAATACTCTTACTATAACATCTTCTGCCGGAAGTATTTTTACAAGCTGCGAAACTGCTTCTCAGAATTGCACAAAAAAATTAATGAGAAAGGTTTTGGATCTTTCAATGGCTACTGAATAAAAATTAATAAGCCAATTTTTGGTATGTAACATAACAAGTTGTTTTTATTTCAAAACAACTTGTTTTTAATTTAAAAGGAATGAACAAAAATAAATTATTTATTTTGGTATTTGTACTTTGCTTTAGTATACTTAGTTCTCAGACATTTACAGGAATATATATATTCAAAATTAATTCAAAAGTGCCTACCCAGACATATAATAGTATTCTTAGCTCCCAAAATAAAACCTGGTTTGTAGAAACAAAGCAAGAGTTGTTAATTGATACTTCAGAAACGAAAAAAACATCTAGTGAGAGTGGATTAACTGTGGAACATATTTCTGATGATTATAAAAATATTATAATGCCTTCTCCTCCAGAATATTATAAAGATTCACAAACGGATAATATGCTTTCCCGAAATTTTTATTTAACAAAAGCATGTTATATTAAAGAAAATCTGGATCAGTTTACATGGAAGATATCAGATGAGATAGTAATTTATAATGGGAAAAAATATAACGAGGCAACAACAGAATTTCGGGGAAAAACCTGGATTGTTTATTTTGATCCTAAAGTTTCATTCAATATTGCTCCATGGAAGTTTTATGGATTGCCTGGTGTAGTAGTATATGCAAAAACTACGGATAATTTATATACTTTTGAACTAAAGGAATATAAAATAGTAGAGAAAAATACATCTATTAATAACCCATTTGAAAAAGAAAAATTAATAACTTGGGATCAGTATAAAGAAAATTATAAAGAATATCTGAAGAGGTTGATAAAAAAATGGAGTGCAGACAGTGAAGATGGGAATGGAGGATCTATTAAAATGGATAATACAATAGAAGATTTAGGTTTTACTGAAATAAAATAAAATTGTATGATTATACATTTTTTTGAGAAAATAATGAATAAAGGAACACCGGGCATGTTCCTTGTTTTTTTATTGTTTTCTCAATGCTTTTTTTCTCAGACTATTTCTGGTATTGTTACTTCTGAGGCGGGGGATAAAATATCTTTTGTCAATATTCTCATTAAAGAAAATGCAGATGATGAAAGAATAAATCAATTCACTCAAACTAAAAACGGAGTATATAATCTTGTTCTCAATAAGAAGTATAAAAAGATTTATATAGTTGCAAATGCTGCTAATTTTGAAACATCAGTTCAGGAAGTAGAATTAGATAATAAAGAAAAAATTTCTCTTGATTTTGTTTTAAAGAACGAAAAAATAAAGACAATACAGGAAGTCATCATTAATCAAAAAAAAGAATCATTTGAGATAAAAGAAGATACTGTGGTATACGACGTTTCCAGATACAAGGATCCGTCTGACAAAAAGGTTCAGGATGTATTAAAAAAAATGCCTGGAATCACGGTAAATGAAAAAACCGGAGAAATAAAATATAAAGGGAAGTCAGTAGAAACTGTAAAGCTGGAAGGAGATGATTTGTTTGGAACTAATTATACTGTTGGAACAAAAAATATTAATGTTGACATTGTTGAGAAAGTTGAGGCAATAGAAAATTATTCTGAAAACCCTTTATTAAAGGGAATAGAATCTTCTGATAAAGTTGCCTTAAATTTAAAAATCAAAAAAGGAAAGATTGATTTTTCTGGAAATATAGATTGGGCAAGTGGATTTGATTCTGATGTAAAACAGGTGAGTTCTATCAACTCAACTTTATTACAGGTTGCAAAAGGGTATAAGTCTTTTTTAAATCTTTCTTATAATAATATCGGAGTTAATCAATCTCCCTACGATTATTTTTCCAATAACCTTTCTATAGATCAACAGAAAAACTCAGATTATTCTGCGGCAAAAATCATTAATGATAATTCATTTTCAAGTTTTCTAGAAGATACAAGAGCTAACCGCAATAATGCTTTTTTTAGCAGTTATAATTTGATATTTAGGGCATTTAAGAAGAATAGTACAAGGATAAACCTTTCATATTTGAAAGATAAACTCATGCAGGATATCTATAATGAGAGTCATATTATAGATGATAATTTAAATCTTTCAGATACCTATAATACAATAAAGAAACCTGAATTATTTAGGATAGAAATTGATAGTAAAACAAATACAACCAAAAAATCTCTTTTAGAATATAAATTATCAGCATCTAATGAGAGTAACCAACAATATAGCTCGGTTCTACAAAATGGTGACAGGAATTTTGAAACCAATTTATTAACCAAAAACACTTTTTTAAAACAAAACTTACAATTTACATATAAGCTAAATGATAAGTCTGCTTTTCAATTCAGTACTACTTATGCTTGGAATGATATTCCTCAAAATATGTTCTCATTTCCTTATTTAAATATTGATAATGATACATCATTTAATACCCAATTGAGTAATTTTAAAAAATCAGTATTGGATTTTCAGTTAACTTATTTGGCTAAATATAAAAATATCAAGTATTTCTTTTCCTTTGGGAATAACAATGAAACCAATACCTTTAATTCGGAAGTAATGGGTTTAAACAATTCGAAAAAAAATAATTATAGCAATTTATTGAATAATAAAAAAGCTTCCACATATCTTTCAGGGCAAGCTAATTTCAATATATCAAGATTATATATACAGCCTTCTTTTAATTTATACTATCAGAGACAAAGTTTAAACAATATAAACCTTGAAAATAAAACTGTTGTATTTGAACCTAAACTTTATTTGAAATATAAAATTAATGATGTAGCTTTCATAAATAGCATTGTAGATTATCGGCAGAAGCCTTTTTCAGAAGATAAGCTATTTATAAATCCTGTCTTTATTAGTAATAGAAATATAATAAGTAATGTACCTTCTTTAAGCTTTCAAAAGACTTTTAACGGCAGGGTAAGTTATGTTATCAATGATTTGTATAAGCAATTAAATTTTAACTTTGGATTGTATTATACAAGTGATAAAGGGAATTATTTTTCAGATATAACAATTTCACCTTATATCACTCACTATACCTATTTTTATTCTCCTAAAGTAAGATCTACTTATGGTGCTGACTTTATGTATGATAAATATTTTTCATTCCTGGATAGTGTATTAAAGCTAAGTTCAAATCTCACATTTTCAAATTATGAAAACATCCTAAATAATTCTGAAACCAGAAAAATAAACAATGTTACTCAGACATATGATTTTTCTTGGAAAACAGTTTTTGATTTTAAAATTAATTTTGAGAATAAATTTACTTACAATATAAACAGTACTCAGGTAGAAAATCAAGAAAAAAATACTTTGAGGTCATTTAATAATAGTTTTAGGATTATTGCCAGGCCGTTTAGTAAATTTTCAATCATCGCAAGTTTTGATTATTTCCGCCCCAATACCAAATCCCAAGCAAATTATTTCTTTATTGATAATACAATAAAATATATTGTAAATAGGAATTGGGAATTATCCTTTTTTATGAAAAATATACTGAATAAAAAAATGATAACCGAAGTAGATATTAATGATTACTCTGTAAATACAACCAATGTAAATATTATCCCAAGATATTTTTTGATGAATATAACGTATAATTTTTGATACATCTGAGTCGTCATATCTATTTTGACATTCATGTGGATTATAATAACAATTATTCAATAAAAAAAACCTTTATCAAATTTGATAAAGGTTTTTTTTATTGAATAGGCTTATTTCCTGATTTTTTGCTGTCTTACATAGGGCCGCCTTGCTGGTCATCACCTGTTGCGTTGGAATTGATGTCCTTTTTCTTTTTAGGTTGTTCAATTTTTTCTCCCTGCTTAAATCTGTAAGTTAACGAAATAGCAAACTGTCTTGGCTGCCACTGCATATAGTTTCTTCGTGTATAATCCTCATTGAAACTAAATACTTCTCTGCTTCTTGTATTGAATATATCCTGAATATTGAAGGAAATTGTTCCGTCTCCTTTCCAGATAGTCTTGGATGCACCGAGATTCAGGGCATACATATCTTCTGTATTTTGGCTGGCTGTTTTCTGTGCCCCTCTATAGAATCCCTGTAATTGTACACTTAGCGTTTTGTCAAGCTTGAATGTTGTATTAAGACGGGCTCTGGTAGAAAAACCGTCTCCTGTGAAATTCATGCTGCGGGTTTGCTGCAGCTTATTTTTATCAATAGCATCATAATAAGCAATTCCTGTAGTTTTATATCCGAACATGTCCAGACTTCCCATGATTTTCAACCATGCAAATGGATCATAAGTAAAGTTCAGGTCCAAACCATAACGGTCATCATTTCCTAAGTTGATTGGCTTTGTATAAAATACACCAAGGCTTTCATCAGGTCTGTAGACCAACATTTTGGTATCATCCGTTGCGTGTCTGTAGTATAGGGTAGGATTAACCGTGAATTTTTTTCTGGTAATATTATATCCTACTTCAAATGAATCTACATATGAGGGATTCAGGTCTATGTTTCCTTCAAAAATATTCTGGCTGTTGCTGTAATTCGGGAAGGGAACCATAAAGAAGGACCTTGGTCTGTCTATTCTGCGGGAATAATTAAGCAAAATCTGATTATTTTTAGATACATCATAGCTTAAGAATACACTCGGAAATAGATTATTATAATTTTTGGTCTTATCTAACGGCTTATCATTAGGATTTTGATTGATATAATTAATGCTGACATTGGACAGCTCATCTCTTAAACCGAGCTGATAAGCAAATTTTTCTCCTATTTTACTCTTAAATTGTAGATAAAAAGCATTGAAGACTTCTTTATAATCTGTATTGTTATTATAACTTGGAATAAAAGGATTGTTGGAAGTACTGCTTACAAAATTATTGTAAGTATTATCATTAACATCCAATCTATATCCTGCTTCAAGCTTGGATTTTTCTCCTATTGGCAGCTCATAATCAGCTTTACCGATTATTGTTTTAGTTAACGAATATCTTCTTGTAATATCCTGCACATCAGGACGAAGGTCGTAAGTTTCAAGAATATCCGCATTATTGTTACTTCTGTTCCTTTGCAGACTTAATGATACGGATAAATTTTGTCCGTTATCATCAAATTTATGATCTAATCCCAAATCTCCCTGGAAAGCAAGGTTATTGAAGATACTTTTAGAATCTCTTCTTCCATAGGGATTTAATAAACTCCATTTTCCTGCTGTAGTGCCCGGATCCGGTGAATCTCTGAAAAACCTGTAAAAACTGTCGTAGGTATCAAGAAGTTCATTTCCGTCTCCTTCAAATGTTCTCACCAATCCTGTGAAATTAATGGAAGTCTTATCAGATAAATCATATACAAAACCCGCACTCACATTATAATTTTTATTATACGTTTTATTCTCGGAGTTTTGCAATTGATGAACAAGAACATCATTAGGCTGCTGGAAAGCAATCACATCGGGAAATGTGAGATTGTGATAGGTTGTTTCCGAATTATTCTTCGTTTTGTTTTCTGTGTAACCACCACCGCCATTCAGGAACCATGTCCAGTTGTTTTTTCTCCAGCTCAGGTTCGTATTGAGAGAAGTTCTTGGAAAATATCCCAATGATCCAACCACACTACCATTAAATCCTACCTTTTTATTTTTTTTTAGGATGATATTCAGAATACCGGATGTACCACTTGCTTCAAATTTAGAAGAAGGGTTGGTAATAACTTCAATTCTTTCAATCTGATCCGCCGGAATACTCTGCAGTGCATTCGCTCCGTCATCTATCCCAAGAAGGGCAGAAGGCTTTCCATTGATAAGAAACTTTACATTGGTACTTCCTCTCATAGAAACTGTTCCGTCTGTATCCACGGAAACTGAAGGAACATTAGTTAAAACATCCTGAAGATTTCCTCCTTTGCTCACAATATCCTGCGAAGGATCATATGTTTTCTTATCAAGCTCTACTTTATAAGGTTTCGCTGCAGAAGCAGTAATTACAACACCCTGAATTTCTTTTGTTTTGCCATCAGCAGTAGACGAAGGCTCTGCTTCAATAGATAAAGCTCCGATATTACCTGCTTTTGCAATATTTTTGCTGACTACACTTTTTTTGTAATCAATAGCTTCTACTGTAATTTCATAATCTCCGGGCATAAGCTGAAGGGTATATTGCCCTTTTTCATCTGTCAGTACAGCATCACTTAAAGTCTTGTTGGCCTTATTGCTGAAAGTTACGGAAGCATAAGGAACCGGTTGATTTTTTTTGTTGACAATGATCCCTGAAACTCCAGCTTTCTCCTGTGCAAAAGCCAGTGCTGCCGCTGAAAGTACTAAGGTAAGTCCTAAAGTTTTTCTGGTGAAAATATTGACAATTTCTGTCTTATTCTTCATAGGTTATTTTTTTGTATAAGATCGTGAAAGAATAACCCTTAATATTTTGAGTGTCCATACTAGGCTGATCATCAAAATATTATGGTCGTTTATTGTTTTTCTAACTGTATAAATTTTTTAGGTGCTTTCTAAGCCTATTTTATATTTTTTGAGTTGAGCCAATCCTGATAGGCCTTTGCATTCACCGCATGTTCTTCAGCACTTGCAGTAAACTTATGGTATCCGAATCTTGCCGGATCAGCACACATAAATATAAAATTGTTGTTTTCAGCATTTAAAACAGCATCTATTGAATTCTTATCCACTACACAGATGGGCCCCGGAGGAATACCTGCATTGGCATAAGTATTATAAGGTGATGGTGTAGACAAATGCTTATAAAATACCCTTTTTATAGGTTCTTTAAAATTTGTCTGCTTATTGATCGCATAAATAACCGTAGGATCAGACTGAAGCTTCATTCCTTTTCTGTAACGGTTTAAATATAATCCTGCAATCGTTTTCATTTCATCTTTTTTTCCTCCGGATTCTTTATAAACAATAGAAGCCAGTGCATAAATCTGATCTCTTGTAAGACCAGACTGCTGTTCTTTACTTTTTCTTTCACTCGTCCAGAAATCATTATACTGATTTTCAAACTTTGAGAAAAACTCTCTCGGGCTTACTGTCCAGAAAAAATTATAGGTATCAATGAAAAAGTATTTTTTTAAATCTTCAACATTTTTATAGCCTTTCTCCTGTGCAACAGCATCCAGATCATTGACAAAATGCAAAGAATCAATTTCCGTTTTTTTAGTCACCTTACCAATCATCTGGTACATATCTCCAAAATCACCGATTCGGTAAGAGTTGGCTGTCTGGTTACCAGCTTTGATCATATTGACAAGGTTTTTGTTGCCTGTTCCGATCTGGATATGGTAACGCCCTGCTTTAAAATTCGTATCAAGACCTTTTTCCTTGGCGACAGCTTCAAAAGACTCTCTGTCTTTAATATAAGGAGCAATAGAATCTAGGATTTGTTTAAAGCCCGCTCTGTGAGGAATCAGAACGTAACCATCCTTTTCTACGTTATTTCCTAAATATTTATTATAAAATCTCAAACCAAAAAATCCTGCCACTACAAAAGCCAGCAGAATGACAATGAGAATTGCTTTTTTCATTCTTATTAAATGTTGATTAAAAGTTTTTTGTTTTTAAAGAAGATCTGTTTTACCTCTAAAAACTTGCTTTGCAGGACCTTCTAACCAGATATTCTGGAATGCATCCCCGCTTTTTTCAGCATATACTTTAAGGTTTCCGCCTAAAGTTTTAACTTTTACAGAGGTTAGATTATGTTTTTGCAGAAAAGTTAAAGCGGAAGCTGTAACTCCTGTCCCGCAGCTGTAAGTTTCGTCCTCAACGCCTCGTTCATAGGTTCTTACAAAAATTTCATTATCTGAAATTTTTTCTACAAAGTTCACATTGATTCCTTTTTCTTTATATTTTTCAGAATTTCTGATGCCATATCCTTCGTCATAGACGTGATACTCTTTCAGGTTGTCTACATATTTTACATAGTGTGGAGATCCGGTGTTCAGAACAAAATCATTTCCGTCATGGGAAACAGTATCTACATTGATCATTTTTAATTTAATGATTCCGTTATGGATTTCAGCTTCATGTTCACCGTCGGTAGCAATGAACTTACATTTGTCTTCAAAAATGTCAAGGAAAAAAGCAAAAGCAACAAGACATCTTCCTCCGTTTCCACACATCGTACTTTCCCCGCCATCAGAATTGTAGTATACCATCTTGAAATCATATTCAGGATCGTTTTCCAATAGAATAAGACCGTCAGCACCTATTCCGAAGCGTCTGTCACATAGCTTTTCAATACTATCTTTATCTTTAGTAAATTGGAGATCACGGTTGTCTACCATTACAAAATCATTTCCTGTTCCCTGATATTTATAAAATTCCATATTTTTTTGTTAATGAAGAAGCAAAATTACTATATTTAAAATGAAAAACGAACAGTGTTAACTGTTCGTTTCCTTATTTATAATCGTTTTATCTAAAGCCGCCTCCGCCGCTCTGCTGTCTGCTTGAACTCGTGCTTTGGCTGCCCGAGCTATTTCTGAATCCCCCGCCGGAAGATTCTGACCTGCTGCTTTCAGAATTTCTGAAACCGCTGTTATTCTGGTTATTCTGATTACTGCTGTTTTGATTTCTGAATCCACTGTTACCGTTGGAATTTCTGAAACCGCTGTTGTTTTGATTTCCCTGATTATTCTGATAACCATTGTTCTGGTTTCTGAATCCGCTGTTGCTGTTGGAGTTTCTGTTATTGTTGAATCCTCCGTTATTATTGTATGAACCGTTGCTGTTCGTTGTACGCGTATTCTGGAATCCGTTCTGAGGTCTTGAAGATGAAGTAGACCTTCTTTCTACGTATACCTTTCTTCTGGAGTTATTGTAGCTATCATAGTAATAAGGAATACCATTATCATAGTAATAATTAACATTGCTTCTGTAATAATAGCCGTCATTACCCCAATATCCACCGCTTCCGTAATATCCTGAAGGCGCATAGTAATATCCGTTGTTATAATACGGATCTCCATACCCATAGCTTCCGTTGCTTCCGTATCCGTCAGTATAAGCTAAACAAGAGGTTAAACTGGTAATAGCAAAAATACTGAATGCTATTTTAAATAAATTTTTCATGACTTTATTGTACTTTTTTTTCTTTAAAACTTTTTTTCCAACTGACGTATCCCAAGATCGCCATTATAGTAAATACCAAATATTGAACCGAAGTGATTCCAAGCCCCTTAAAAATCATCATAGGGATACAAATAAGATCCCCGATAATCCAGAAAATCCAGCTTTCAATGCGTTGTTTAGCCATCAACCACATTCCTGCCAAAAATATGGAGGTAGTGAAAACATCCATCCAGTTTGCCCAGTCCAGATGATATAATCCCAAACTGACTCCTTCCATCGAAAATTGATTATCGATATAAGGTTTGTAATAATAAATTAGGGTAACAAGTGCCAGACTCAGCACAAAAAGAATACTTGCATGTATCCATTCTTTTCGGGTAGCCCATGTAACTTCTACATGAATATGATCTTCAGAATTTCTTGCCCATAGAACCCATCCATAAATACTCATGACAGTATAATAGACGTTAATCATACAGTCTCCCAGCAGCCCGGCATTGAAAAGAAGATATACATAGATCAGCGTTGAAATAATGCCGGTAGGGTACACCCATATGTTTTTCTTTATGGAAAAAAATACGCTCAGTATTCCGAAAATTGCACCTGATGCTTCCAACATAATTTGTAAAGAATCATAGCTTTCATAAGGCTTTACAAAAAGATCATATAAATTCATGCAATCAAAAATAAGCAAAAATATGGACTTTTTAAAATGGATTATATAATGTGTTGTTCAGGTTTTCAAACCTTTAATGTAAAATAAATGAGGAAAGTTTAACGATTAACGTGAGAGTTTCTAAATTTTTTATATTTTCGTAAATCCTTAATAAATAAAAAAACATGTCGAAAATTTGGGTAAAAAAGCCACTAAGTGCCTATGAGGCAGATATGAAGAAAAGTGAGCTGAAAAAAGTCCTTGGAAAATGGAGTTTAACAGCAATTGGAGTGGGTGCTATCATTGGTGGTGGAATCTTTGTTCTTACCGGAACAGGAGCCTATTATCATGCAGGACCAGCTCTTGCTATTTCCTTTATCATAGCAGGGATTGCCTGCGTTTTTGCTGCATTATGCTATGCAGAGTTTGCATCCATTATTCCTGTAGAGGGTTCAGCTTATGCCTATGCATACGGAACGGTAGGAGAAATTTTTGCATGGGCAATGGGATGGTGTCTCATCCTCGAGTATGCCATGGCGAGTATGGCCGTTTCCGTAAGTTGGTCCGGATACTTTAACAAATTTTTAAAGATTTTTAATATTCATTTACCTGCCTATCTTACATCAGATCCGGCAAGTTATACCGGAGATGGTTTTTCTATGAACCTTCCTGCATTTATTCTTGTTCTTTTAATTACTGCATTATTGGTAAAGGGAACTAAAGAAGCTGCAGGAGCGAATAACCTGATCGTTTTAATGAAAACTTCAGCTGTTATCTTTGTAATTATTGCAGGAATATATATTATTTTCTCTAATACCGATCTTTACAACGCTGTAGACGGTGTTAAAAACTGGAAACCTTTTATTCCGGATCAGATTCAGATTAAAAATTCTGAAGGAGATATGGTTTCTGCCTACGGTATTAAAGGAATTATTTCCGGAGCAGCAGCGATTTTCTTTGCTTATATTGGTTTTGATGCTGTTTCTACGCAGGCTGGGGAAGCGATTAATCCTAAGAAAGATGTACCTTTCGCAATTATTGCTTCATTATTGGTTTGTACAGCTTTATATATTTGTGTATCTCTTGTATTAACAGGGATGATGCATTATACAGACTTTAACCCGGAAGGGAAATATCCTGATGCTATTAAAGCTCCTGTAGCATATGCTTTTGAAATTGCCGGAAAACACTGGGCCAGTAATATCGTAACAATTGCTGCTACTGTAGGGTTAATTTCCGTAGTAATGGTAATGATGATGGGACAATCCAGAATCTTTATCGGGATGGCAAAAGACGGATTGATTCCTAAATTCTTCGGTGATCTTCATCCAAAAACAAAAACACCCTATAAAGGAATTATTTTGTTAGGAATTGTAGTAGCTTTGATCGCAGCATTTACCCCTATTTCAACATTGGCAGATATGACAAGTTTCGGAACCCTGTTTGCATTTACACTGGTTTGTATTGCAGTTTGGGTGATGAGAAAGAAAGAGCCTAATTTGATCAGACCTTTCAAAGTTCCGGCTTATAAAATAGTTGTGGCATTGGGAGTATTTATCAATATTTATTTGATCTTTAACTTAAGTGCTCATGCTTTGGAGCTTTCGGCTGTGTGGTTATTCCTGGGTGGTTTAGTATATTTCCTTTATGGGAAATCAAACAGTAAACTGAACAATCCTGAAAAATATCAGAACCAGGATTAATAATATAAACCGCTTCGGCGGTTTTTTTTGTCACAATATTATAATATGAAAAAGATTTTTTCCATTTTATTTCTGTCCACCGGACTTACAGCGTTTTCCCAGCAGGTAGAAAGCCTTGAAACGATTCTTAATGATAAGATCAGCATCAGAGCCATTGAAGTATATGACAACAAAGTGTGGTATAGTGGTACGGATTCCAAATTCGGGTTTGTAGATCTTAAAGACTATAAAAATCAGAGGCAGATAAAACTCTCAGAAAATAAGCTTCAGTTCAGAACATTAGCACAGAACAAAACGTCTTTTTATGCTATTAATATTGAAAGTCCGGCTCATTTTTTTAAAATTGATAAAAAAGATCTGAAGTCACAGATTGTTTTTAAAGATACAGCAAAAACAGCTTTTTATGATGCTTTACATTTCGTTAATGATAAGTTAGCCTATACTTTTAGTGATGCAGATAAAGATCAGATGTTGAAGCTGGCTGTGTACAAAGAAGGGAAATGGAGTATGTTTAAGAATAATGTAAAATTAAATGAGGGCGAAGCTGCTTTTGCTGCAAGTAATACCAATATTTCATCCTCTAAAAAATATTTATGGATTGCAACAGGAGGAAAAGCTTCAAGAATATTAAGAATGAATCTGAAGGATGAAAATATCGAAGTTTTCAATACTCCAATTATACAGGGAGAATCTTCACAGGGGATATATTCTATTGACTTTTACAATGATCATTTTGGAATTGCTGCAGGAGGAGATTATACAAAACAGGATGCTAATATCAACAATGTTGCTACCACTAATGATGGGGGGAGAACCTGGCAGATTCAGGCGTCAGGACAAAATGCGGGATACACCACCTGTGTGAAAATTAAGCCGGGATCAAAAGGAAAAGAGATTATTGCGGTGGGAGACAAGCATATCAGTTACTCTTCAGATTTTGGGAAGACATGGAAAAAGATTTCCGATGAGAAAGGCTTCTTTGTGTGTCAATGGTTAGATGGTAACAATGTTGTAATTGCAGGAAATAACAGAATTGCCGTCATAAAATTGAAATTTTAATTTTCCTCTCTTGAAATTTCAGATAAAACAGGCTGTTGGGATATCTTACAGAAATAAATGTTATTTTTGTATATTGAAATTTACCGGAGAAGTTTCGGTAACACCGAGAACAAAAAAAGATTAATTAATATGATGATGAAGGTAAAAAATAAACAATGGGCTATATGCCTTGGAATGTCAGCAGTAATGTTAGCTGCCTGTAAAAAAGATGAAAAAAAGCTGCCGGAAAACACAGCTCCTGTAATTTCTTCTTCTGAAGGAAAAGTTGTGGATTCTGCGAAGACGGGGACTATAGAATCCGGATATAATCCCGACACCACAGACAATGCCACTGCTGAAAAACTGAAGCTTTATCTCCAGGATTATTTGAAAAACGATCTGCCGTCCCTTGAAACTTCCGACCGCCAGTTTTCTTTTTATACTGTAGACCTCAATAATGATAAAAAAAATGAATATTTCATTTCACTTTCAGGAAGAGCATTTTGTGGAAGTGGAGGCTGTACATTTTTATTACTAAGCAGTGATATGAAGCTGATCAACAGGTTTACGGTAATGAGACCGCCGGTTTTCAGAAGTGCAGCAATTACTTCAGGATGGAATGATCTTATTTTAAAGAGTGGAAACGGAAAGTTCATACATTTGAAATGGGATGCGAAAGCTGGTAAATATCCTTCCAATCCATCAATGGTTAAAGAAACAGATATGGCACCGTCCGGTCATGACTTCATTATGTGGGATGATAATTTTTCAAAAGCGAAAATATTTACATTTTAATGGGCAATGCACCATAAAAGCATATGATTGACATATTCCTCTCATAAACAATTTTTAAATAGTTAATATAGAATTTATCATTATATTGAAGAAAATCAGTATTCATCGTATTTAGATTCATTATAAAATAGAACCTAATATAATTCATAGGCTAAAATTCATAACTAATGGTTAATTTTGTAAGGTGAAATTTTAATTATGTTAAATTTCATATCCTTATAAAATTTTAATTTTCAAAATGAACTCTTTAATAGATAAGTATAATATTCCCGGGCCGCGTTACACGTCTTATCCTACCGTTCCATATTGGGATGAATCAACATTTTCACCGGAAAAATGGAAGGAAACTGTAATCAGGTCTTTTCATGAGAGCAATGCAGAGGAGGGGATTTCTATTTATATCCATTTGCCTTTCTGTGAGGCGTTGTGTACGTTCTGTGCGTGCCATAAGCGTATTACTAAACAGCATAGTGTTGAAATTCCTTATCTGGAAAGTGTTTTAAAGGAATGGAAACTTTATCTTGATCTTTTCAACGAAAGACCTAAGCTGAAAGAATTACACCTTGGTGGAGGTACGCCTACTTTCTTCTCTCCTGAGAATTTAAGAACATTGCTGGAAGGTATTTTTTCAACAGTAGAGATTGCGGAACATCCGGAATTTTCTTTTGAAGGGCATCCAAATAATACCACGAAGGAACATCTTCAGACGCTATATGATCTTGGTTTCAGAAGAGTGAGCTTTGGAGTTCAGGATTATGATCCTAAAGTTCAGAAAGCGATCAACAGAATCCAGCCTTTTGAAAACGTAAAAAACGTTACAGAATGGGCGAAGGAAATAGGATACAGGGGAATCAGCCATGATCTTGTTTTCGGATTGCCGCACCAGAATTGGGATGCAATGGAACATACCATCCGGAAAACAATGGAGCTGAAACCGGACAGACTTGCATTTTATTCTTATGCACACGTTCCATGGGTAAAAGGTGTCGGGCAGAGAGGTTTTGATGAAAATGACCTTCCAAGTGGAGAAGAAAAGCGCCGTTTGTATGAAGATGGTAAAAGACTGCTTCAGGATTTAGGATATATTGAGGTTGGGATGGATCACTTCTCTCTAGAGCATGATGATCTGTACCAGTCTTTGATTCATAAAAAACTTCACAGAAACTTCATGGGCTATACTTCAAGCAAAACCCAGTTGATGGTTGGTCTTGGAATGTCTGCTATTTCAGATTCCTGGTATGCGTTTGCCCAAAATGTGAAAACGGTTGAAGAATACCAGAAGATGGTTGAAGGAGGTGAAATTCCTGTTGTAAAAGGGCACGTACTGAGTGAAGAAGATCTTACGGTAAGAAGACATATTCTGAATCTGATGTGTCAGCTTGAAACCACTTTTGATATTAACAATTCTTTCCCTGAACTTGAAAATGCACTGGAAATGCTGCAAGAAATGGAAAATGACGGTTTGGTTGAGATCAACGGAACTGAAGTTAAAATTACTGAAGCCGGAAGAGCATTCACCAGGAATGTAGCGATGGTTTTTGACCTGAGAATGATGAGAAATAAACCGGAAACGAGAATTTTCTCTATGACAATATAATCAAAAGCGGTTCAGATCTGAACCGCTTTTGATTTGGTTTCGGGTTAGTTTTTATCCTTTTATAGACATAGTGTTTCGTTTGCGCCTACAAAGACTATTATTTAATAATTAATTTCTGGCTATAAGATTTTAATTCCCCTGATTTTAGATTGATAAAATATACTCCGGCAGGTATTCCTGAAATATTGATGCCTTTACTGCTAGTGATTTGATCTGTTTCCAATACTTTTCTCCCTTCTGCACTGATGATTTCCAACGTTGCTTTTTTATCCTTCACGCCATCAATGAAAATTTCTTTTGAAGCAGGGTTGGGGTAAACTTTGATACTTCCTAAAGTGTTTTCCTGAGTGCCTAAAGTGCCTGTTGAAATTTTAAATATTTTTCCGCTGTTGACGGCTGCCACATACAATCCTTTTTGATAGTCCTCTCCAAAAGTAGAAAAGTTGTTTCCGGAATAAGGAGAAGTCCATGTTATGGCATTATTGGTGTCCAGAACTCCGATTTGGGTAGAACAGTAATCCGCGAAGAAATATTTCCCCTGCAATGCAGGATATTGAGTTCCTCTGTATACATAACCGCCCGTGATGGAACATTTTCCTCCCGAATGATCATATACCGCAATAGGAAAAGTCATTGTAGCCTGTGCTGCACATCCTGTGGTATTGTAGATGTTATTTCCTTCATAGCAGCGCCAGCCATAATTTAATCCGGCAGTAGTAATGGGCATTTTGTTGATTTCCTCTATTGCTCCTTGTCCCACATCTGCAATCATAGCATTTCCTGTTGTAAGATCAAAGGAAAATTTCCATCCGTTTCTAAGACCATAAGCCCAAATTTCGTCTGAGCCATCCACACCTGCTCCTGCAAAAGGGTTATCAGGCGGAATATTGTAAGGACCGGTAGCATCTACATCTATTCTCAGCATTTTTCCCAGTAGTGAATTTTTGTTTTGAGCGTTATTATTCGGGTCACCGCCACTTCCTCCGTCTCCGGTGATGATCCAGAGTTTTCCGTCAGGAGCAAAATGAATGCTTCCTCCATTATGATTGTCGAAAGGCTTGGGAATATTCAACAGTATTTTTTCAGACGCAGGATCGGCTACATTTGGATCTGTTGAACTGACGCTGTACCTGGCAACAATAATATTGCCTGAAAGATTGTTATAATACACAAAAAAATACCCGTTCGCAGAGTATTGAGGATGAAATGCAAGACCAAGAAGGCCTCTTTCACCGCCGAAAGTAATTTTTGATCCGATATTCAGAAAGTTGGTGGTATTAATAGTCCCGTTGGGTTGAATAATTTTAATGATACCGTTCTGCTGTACAACAAAAAGGCGGCTGTCGTTGGCGTTCGTAATCTCTACAGGGCTGGTAAGTCCTGTCACAAATTCTTCCAAATTAATGCTTTGAGAATTAAGAATTAAGGAAGAAAAAATGCTGATGCAAAAAAATAGTTTTTTCATAATATTTTGAAATTTAGTGTGTTGAGGAAGTAAATGAAAATTTTATACCAATCGATTTTGAAGACTTCATGATGATAGTATGAAAAAATTGTTAAATCTTAAATAGAAATCACGATGCCAATATATCTGGAAATAAACCATTTCTGTTGTTAAAAATTCATAAAATACAAGAAAATCATTATATTTGCCGACTTAATTTAACGTAGTTATAACAAAATGCAAGGAAAAGGACTTATTACAATTGTCGCTATTGTACTAGGGTTGATTTGCTTAAACGAGCTATTACCAACATGGTACGCCAGCAAAATTGAAAAGCAGGCAACTGCTATTGCAGGAGACAATCCGGAGAAGTATCAAAAAGAAATCGCAAGACTTTCTAAGGATACTTTGAACTTAGGATTCACAAAACTTTATTACACTAAAGCCAAAGACAAGGAAATGAAACTTGGTCTTGACCTGAAAGGGGGGATCAACGTTCTTTTGGAGATCAACCAAAGAGATCTTGTGAATGATTTAACCAATTATTCTACCAATCCTGTCCTTATTGAGGCTTTAAACAAAACGGATGAAGCACAGAAGAATTCTACTAAACCTTACATCGACAACTTCTTCGAGCAGTTCGATGTAATTAACAAAGCTAAAGGTGCAAACCTTAAGTTGGCAGATCCGGAAATTTTCGGAAATACAACCCTTACTGAGGTAAAGTACAATACGCCTGATGATCAGGTAAAAAGCATTGTTAAAAGAAAAATCGATGCATCTGTAGGAACCGCTTTCGAGGTAATCAGAACGAGAATTGACAAGCTTGGAGCGATCCAGCCAAACGTTCAGAGAGTACCTGGTACTGCGAGAATTTCTGTAGAAATGCCTGGTATGAAGGACATCGATAAAGTGAAGAAAATGCTTCAGACTTCTGCAAAACTTCAGTTCTGGGAAGTACAGCAGGTTCCTGAAATTGCCCCTTATTTCCAGACTTTAACAACTATGGTTGCTACAAAAGGAGATTCTATGGGAGTTGCAAAGAATGTGAACTTCATGAGCCTTTTACAGCTTGACAAATTAAGAACAAATGGTGTTGCTAACGTAAAATTATCTGATACTGCTGTTGTAAACAAAATTTTAAACAGCAAAGTAGGGCAGTCTTTACGTCCGGCTAACATTAAATATACACAGTTCATGTGGGGTTACAAACCTGAATCTACAGATGCTGAAAGCTTAGTATTGTACGCGATCAGAGGTAACATCAACCAAAAAGCTCCGGTAGACGGTGCTGTGGAAACTGCAAACATCAGCTACGATGAACTAAGCAGAGTAGTGGTAGACATGCAGATGGACTCTAAAGGAGCTAAAGAATGGAAAACACTTACTGAGAAAAACGTTGGAAAACCGGTTGCAGTAACTCTTGATAACAGAGTGTACACAGCTCCTAACGTTGTAGGTGCTATCCCTAACGGTAGAACGCAGATCTCTGGTAACTTCTCTCAGGAGGAAGCTAAAGAACTGGTAGACGTATTAGGTGCGGGTAAATTGCCTGCAGGTGCAAAAGTAGTTCAGGCTACAGTTGTAGGTCCGTCTTTAGGACAGGAGGCTATTGATTCTGGTTTAATGTCGTTTATCATTGCATTTGCGATTATCATCGTTTATATCATTTTCTACTACGGTGGAGCTGGTGTATATGCGGTAATTGCGATGGTGATCAACTTATTCTATATTTTCGGTATCATGGATTCGGGTGACTTTACCCTTACACTTCCAGGTATCGCGGGTATTGTTCTTACGATGGCAGTAGCGGTCGATACGAACGTTATCATTTATGAAAGAACCAAAGAAGAATTATTCGCTGGGAAAAGTATTCTTGAAGCTTACAAAGATGGTTTCAAACATGCATTGAATGCGATTATTGACGGTCACACTACTACTTTCCTAACGGCAGTTGTATTGTTCTTCTTCGGAACAGGACCTATCAAAGGTTTTGCACTGACGTTGATGATCGGTATTTTAATGACATTATTTACGTCTGTACTGCTTTCAAGAGTAATGATCTTCTCAAGATTAAATAAAGGAAAAGGTCTTTCTGTCTGGACTCCGGCTACGAAGAACCTGTTCAGAAATACCTGGATCGATTTCATCGGAAAGAGAAAATATGCGTACATCGTTTCTGCTGTTCTTACAGTTATCTGTATTATTTCTATCGCAACACAAGGTTTCAAATACGGTATCGACTTTACCGGTGGTAGAAACTATGTGGTAAGATTTGATAAAGATGTAAAAGCTGAAGATGTTGAAGAAAAATTAGTAGCATTATTCAAAACTGAAGATGGTAAAAACTCTTCTGTAGAAGCTAAAACTTTCGGAAACAACAAACAATTAAAGATCTCTACAGATTATCTTATCGAAGATGAATCTTTGAAAGCTGACCAGATTATCGAGCAGAAATTATTTGAAGGCTTAAAATCAAACTTACCGGCAGGAACTACATTGAAAGATTTCAAATCTGCTGATAAAGACCACGCAGGAATTGTTTCTTCTGAGAAAGTAGGACCTTCTGTTGCTGATGATATCCAGACTCACGGTATCTATGCGGTATTAGCAGCATTAGCAATGATCTTCATCTATATCCTGGTAAGATTTAGAAAATGGCAGTTCTCTCTTGGAGCAGTTGCCGCTCTATTCCACGATGCAGTAATTATTTTAGGAGCCTATTCATTGCTTCACAAATACATGCCGTTCAACATGGAGATCAATCAGGATTTCATCGCTGCGATCCTTACAGTATTGGGTTACTCAATCAACGATACCGTAATTATCTTCGACAGAATCAGAGAATACCTGAGAGAGAAAAAATCTTTAACATTGGCAGGTCTGTTTGATGACTCTATTTCAAGTACATTGGGTAGAACATTCAACACCTCATTCACTACGATTCTTGTGATCCTTGCGATCTTCATTTTCGGTGGTGATAACTTAAGAGGATTCATGTTTGCGATGTTAATCGGTATTGGATTCGGTACTTACTCATCCATCTTTGTTGCGTCTGCAATTGCTTATGATTTCCTTAAAACAGGAAAAGAAGAAGAGGTACATGGAAAATCCACTTCTGCAAAAGAAGAGCTTGCTTCAAAGTAATACAAACTACAATAAATTAGTAAAGGCCGTTTCGAAAGAGACGGCCTTTTTTATCGGATGGTAAATAAAATGAGGACAGCTTTACTTTCTTTTTGATTTACATTCTTTACTCTTCATATTAACTCTTCATAATTTAGAATCATTATTTTTCAGATTTGATTAATTTTGCACCATCATGGAAAATTCAAAGAAAAAAGCGGCTATAGGCTTCATATTTATTACTTTACTGATCGATATTACAGGCTGGGGTATCATCATTCCTGTAGTTCCTAAATTAATTGAGGAACTTATTCATGCAGATATCAGTGAAGCTGCAAAGTATGGCGGCTGGCTTGGATTTGCCTATGCATTTACCCAATTTATATTCTCTCCGTTAGTAGGAAACCTTAGTGACAAGTATGGGAGAAGACCCATTATTCTGATTTCCCTTTTCGGATTTGCAGTAGATTATATTTTCCTTGCACTGGCTCCCACAATCTGGTGGTTGTTTTTGGGAAGGATTATTGCTGGGATTACAGGAGCAAGTGTCACCACGGCCAGTGCCTACATTGCCGATATTTCTACAGATGAAGACCGGGCTAAGAATTTTGGACTGATAGGGGCTGCCTTTGGTCTGGGATTTATCATTGGACCGGTTCTGGGCGGAGTTCTTGGACATTATGGTGCAAGAGTTCCTTTCTATGCTGCAGCAGGCTTGTGTTTGCTTAATTTCCTGTACGGATATTTCATCCTTCCTGAAAGCCTGGATAAAGATAAAAGAAGAGAATTCGACTGGAAACGTGCCAATCCTATAGGTTCATTTAAGTTTTTAGGTAAGCATCCTGAAATTTCAGGCTTGATCGCTTCGTTGATATTAATCTATATTGCAGGGCATGCCGTGCAGAGTAACTGGAGCTTTTTTACAATGTATAAGTTCAGCTGGACAGAAAGAATGGTGGGAATTTCATTGGGAGTAGTAGGTTTGTTGGTGGGTCTTGTACAGGGCGGACTCATCAGATATACAACCCCCAGATTGGGAGAGCAGAAAAGTATTTATTACGGACTGGCTTTCTATGCTGTGGGAATGCTGTTGTTTGCTTTTGCTTCAGAAGGCTGGATGATGTTTGTATTTTTGGTACCCTACTGTCTGGGAGGAATCTGCGGACCCGCTTTGCAATCGGTTATCACGAAAAGTGTTCCTTCCAATGAACAGGGGGAACTTCAGGGAGCATTAACGAGTTTAATGAGTGCTACATCCATTATCGGGCCGCCAATGATGACTAATTTGTTTTACTATTTCACGCATGATGAAGCGCCGTTCAAATTTTCCGGTGCGCCTTTCTTTTTAGCATTTATTTTAATGGCAGTCAGTGTCGTGATTACTTATGCTGCTTTTCAGAAAAGAAATAAAAATTCAGTTGATGTAACCTCTGAAAAGGATTTTCACAAGTCATAGATTTGTTCTATTGACGTACTATAGGTGATTTATAAGTTACATTTTTCCATAATTTTACACGAGTGAAATCATTTTACTCATTTTTGAAACAGCAAAAAATCAATTTATGAATACATCGGATCTGGAAATGTATTTGGAACGGATTCATTTCTCCGGAACTCCGGAATTGAGCATGGAGACATTGAGAAAGATACATCAGCTCCAACCCAAATTTATTCCGTTTGAGAACATTGATTCTTATACGGGAATTGTTCCTTCTTTGAATGTAGATGATATTTTCAGAAAATTGGTTATTGAATCCAGAGGTGGATATTGCTATGAACAAAACCTGCTTTTAAGTGAAGTTTTAAAAACATTGGGATTCCATGTAAAGCTCCAGCTGGGAAGAGTAGTGTGGGGAAGACAGGAAGACAGTATTGCCGCACAAACCCATCTCTTGCTTATTGTTAATTTTGAAGGAGAACATTATGTGGTGGATTGCGGATTTGGAACAGCTACACTTACTTCGCCTATACTTTTAAACAAAGAAGATCAGCAGCAAACACCCAACGGAATATTTAAAATTTCTCATAAAAAAGAAACGTATACACTTTGGATGTGGAAAGAGCAGTGGCTTCCGGTGTACAGGTTTATTCCCGAACATGTAGAACCCATTGATCTCGATATTTCCAACTGGTATCTGTCTACCCATCCGGACTCTCATTTTAAGAACAGGCTGATTCTTTCAAAAGTAGATGAAAATGCCCGCTATACCTATACGGATCATGTATTGAATATACGATCCGCTGATGGTGAAAAAGAAGCTGTAACGATAGAAAATGATATACAGCTCTACGAAATATTAATGAATACATTCGGACTTAAAGAAAATGCAATAGAAGCATTAAAGTCAAAAATCAGAATCTGGTAAGACTTATAAAATATAATAAACGGGAAGCTCAGCGAGCTTCCCGTTTTGATTAAAATCTGATTTTTATGAAAATTATGGATAAAGGGATTTTGTCCCGTTACTTACAATATTACTGCCTAATCCGGAGAATGATACAGAGAAATTAGTAGAATTAAAGCTCAAAGAACCTGTAGGAGTACAAAGTCCCAGTGCATAACGGCACTGCCCGTAAGCGCCTGTTTTTTTGGTAATCTTACTTTCGCTTTTTGCTTTTCCTAAACTGATATATCCCCAGTCACTTACATCTGCATTGGACACCGTAGACCCTGAATAATAAATGGTAATCTGATATCCGGCTTCACCTCGCTTAGATCCCCAAAGCCAGTTAGCTGTCCACCATTGTTTATACCATGTAGAAACCACTTTTGAAGCCTGATTGTTAGATGCTTCTGAATTTCCACGGGTATCCATCATCACAAGACCTCCGAAGATATTGTCCCAGATGATTCCTGAATCACCATAAAAACATAGTGTGGTAAATTTCCCGCTTTTGCCGTTCCATGTTACTTCCATAACCTGGGTACCTGGTTTTACTTCTTCGGTGATGGCTTCTTTTAATCCTTGTTGGGCGATTGTTAAATCCTCACCATGATACAAATCTCCAATTTTTCCGATTTTTACAGAGGATGGATCCATAATATTTCCGGAAGCAATGAACTGATCTTTATCCGTAATCAGTTTTTTAGACAGTTCTACCCCTTGTTGGGTTGAAATTTTCCCCAATACAGCCACTCCCACAATCTGTAAATCATTTTTTAAATAAGTTTCAAGATTTTTGGTGGATTCATTCAGTTGAAGCTGTACTGCTTCAGGAACAAGTTGAGAAGAAGAAGGAGTAATCTCTTTTTTCAGCTCATCTATGGCTGTCTTAGCCTGAACCGTTTCCTGCTGATTCATTTCATTGTTTTCATTCTGGCAGCTTTGAAGTGCCATTACCGAAAGCACGGCGAAAACTTTAAAAGTAGTCACTAGTTTTTTCATAATTAATATTTGTTTGGTTGTGTATCATAAATATACATAATTGTTGTGTAATTCTCATTATTTTGAATTAAATATTTATTAACTAATAGGTAGTAGGTGAAAGGTAGCAGGAATTAGGGCTGAGTTTGAGAGTTTAAGGTTCAAAGTTTAAGGTTATGAGTAACCCGAAACTTGCAACACCCCAAAAAACAGCAACAAATTAAACTCGTACCTGAAATCCCCAGAACTTTATAAAATCTTAAAATTTGTTTAAATTTTTAGTTTACAGTCCATAAATGCAATAATCTTTTGTAATTTTACAACATGGAATTAAGCATTGGAGAAATGGCACTCATTGCCATTGCAATCGTTGTATTATTCGGTCCGGATAAACTGCCTCAGATTGCGCGTGACTTAGGTGCAGGCGTTAGAAAGATGCGTGGGGCAGTGGAAGACATTAAAACCGAAATCATGAAAGAAACAGATAATCCTGTTTCTGAAATCAAGCGTGAGATTGAGAAGGTAAAAGATGCTGCAAAGGATTTCAACCCGATGAATGATATCCAGAAAGATATTCTGACGGAACCTTCTTCAGTGGCTTCCAATGAGCCTCCAAAACCGAAACCTGCAGATGATGAGACTTACGAAGGACCTGTAAGCAGATAATCATGGAGGAAATCATTCAGGAAGATAAGAAGGTATTTCTTTACCTTAATAATTTGGGGGATTCATCTTTCGATCAGTTCTGGATGCTGATTTCCAGTACCTGGATCTGGGTGCCTCTTTATATTATATTTCTTTATTTTTTATACAAAAACCACAAACTAAGATCATTAGTTTTTATCCTTATATTTCTGGCTATTGGAGCAACGGTTTCTGATCAGTTAGCCAGTGTCTTCAAATATGGTGTGGCGAGGTTAAGACCTTGTCATGATCCTACTCTGGAACATCATATGAGAATTGTGAAATGCGGTGGACAGTTTGGGTTTTATTCTGCTCATGCTTCCAATACATTCTTTTTGGCATCCTTTTTAAGTATTTTGTTAAAAAATAAGCTTAAATGGTTTCCATATGCTATATTTGTATGGGCTATAGTGGTTTCCTACAGCCGTATATATTTAGGAGTGCATTTCCCGATAGATATTTTGGTGGGGGCGTTTGTTGGATCTTTATTGGGAGTGATATTTGGTGCACTCGCCAAAAAAGTCATCAACAAACAAACTATAAATTCATGAAAAAAACTTTACTGGTAGTAACTTCCCTCTGTTTCTCAATTAACTTCTATGCCCAGGATAAAAAACTGGCTGAAGAATGCTTCCAAAAAGCTGATTATAAATGTGCAGAAGAGCAATATTTAAAACTGGCAGAAAAAGAACAGATCCAAAAATTTCAATCAGAATATTACGATTATCTGGGTACAGCTCAGAGAAGGCTTGGAAAGACCACTCAGGCTTTTAAATCCTATGAATCTGCTTTGAAAGCCAATCCCTTGTCTGTTTCTGTTTATGCCAATCTTTCATCACTTTACAGTCAGAAAGGAAATAAGGTAAAAGCGCTGGAATATATAGAAAAAGGACTTCAGGTGAATGCTGAAACTCCGGATCTGTATCTTACCCGTTCCAAAATTTACGACAGTCAGGGAAAAAAGGATCTTGCCATCAAAGATCTTAATCAGATTCTGACTTTTGCTCCTGATAATCTTTTTGCGAAGACAGGGCTGGCCAATCTGAAAAAAAATAATGGTGACCTGGACGGAGCTTTAAAAGATTATAATCAACTTCTTTCCGAAAAACCGGAATCATTGCTTTATAATGGTCGTGCAGATGTTTATTTTAAAATGAAAAAATACAAGGAAGCGCTTACGGATGCCAATAAAGCAATTTCCATAGACCCGAAATTTGCACAATCTTATGTGAGCAAAGCAATGATCCTGTTCGATACTTCCAAAATTAAGGAAGCCTGCGAAAATCTTGATAAGGCTGTAGCTTTAGGCTATGAAAAAGCAGTGCTGACAGATGTTTATGCTAGATGTGTAAAGAAATAAATTACAAAATTCCAATCCAGATCATATAAATAAATCCATACTAAAAAACGAATAAAGAGATAGAGAGAGATGTTGAATATTGTTCTTGTAGAACCTGAAATACCCAATAATACCGGAAATATCGGAAGATTATGTGTAGGAACCGAAAGCAGATTACACCTGATTCATCCCTTTGGATTTGTAATTAATGATAAAAACCTGAAGCGTTCCGGATTGGATTACTGGGTGCATCTTGATGTTTCTGAATATGCAGATGTGGAAGAATGGGCTAAAAATATTCCTGATCGGTCCCGTGTGTTTTTAATGAGTTCACATGCTGAAAAATCATATCTTGAAACTGAGTTTCAGGACGGAGATTGGTTAGTTTTCGGAAAGGAGAGTGTGGGATTGAGTAAAGAGGTTTTAGACCGTTTTGAAAATCATTTAACCATTCCTATGTCGAAACTTATCAGGAGCTTTAATATTGCCAATTCCGTTGCTTTTGTAGTGGGTGAAGCAAAGAGGCAGATCAGCCTGAAATAAAAAAGAGTTTGTCTCAAAAATGTCATTCTGAATACAGACTGAAAGTCTGCGAACGTAGTTCAGAAATGTAATGAAGAATCCCATACTTTTGGTTATAATGAGATTCTTCCTTTGTCAGAATGACATTCTTGAGAGCCTCTTTTGTTTTAATCGTTATGATAAGGTTTTCCCTGCAGAATCTGGTCGGCACGGTAAAGCTGTTCTACAATAAACAGGCGGATCATCTGATGGGTAAACGTCATTTTGGATAAAGACATTTTCTCATTGGCTCTGCTGTAGACCTCTTCAGAAAAACCATAAGCTCCTCCAATCAGAATATGTACTTTTTTTACAGAAGAATTCATCCAGGTATCAATTTTCTGGGAAAATTCGCGGCTGGTAAACTGTTTTCCCCTTTCATCAAGAATCACAACCAGGTCGTTTTTATCAATATGGTTTACAAATAACTTGGCTTCTTCTTTTTTAAGAAGGTCCGGAGATAGGTTTTTGGCATTTTTTACATCCGGAATTTCTGTAATTTCAAAATTCCAGTGTTTGGGTAAACGGTTGAGATAATAATTGATTAAAGAGGCTATTTCTTTATCATCTGTTTTACCGATACAAAGTAAACTGATTCGCATTGTAAGAAGTTTCAGAGGGCAAAGATAGGGCTTCATACGGCAAGTTCAAAGTTTTGAGATTTCAGGGTTATTTTGTTGGCAGTTCTTTAAAGGTAAGGGTTAATAAATTGATTCAACGATCCGTTTTAGTAATAATAGTTTCAACAGGCTCAGCCTGACAATGTCTGAAAAACTTCGGTTGGTATTCAGGTTGTCACCCTGAGCCTGTCGAAGGGTTATGAATATAAATACCTTTTTTAATGATTAATATCGAGTATTAATTCAAGGGATAAGTCTATAACCTGAATCTGATATTTTCTTAGAAATAGCTATTCCCTGATCCCTGCTACCCCTGACATCTATCATCTGCAGCCTAATTCCGTTCTATCTTTTTCCTATTTAATTTAATTCCCCTACCTTTGTATAAAGACAAACAGATCGATGAGTGTAAAGGTTCCCAGATTTATTTTAAAGATTCAAGAGTTTTTCGACAGCATTCATATTCCTGTTTTGGGAATATCACTCTGGCAGATGTTTCAGATCTATATCTCCGGGATTTTTAAAGGAAAAATAGGGAGAAAAGCAGCGGCTATTTCCTGGAGCTTTACCATAAGTCTGTTTCCTTTTATTCTTTTTTTGCTCTCTGTACTGCCTCATATGCCGCTATATGATGAGCTTCAGTTCTATATTTTTGATGTGCTGCTGCATAATGTTTTTCCATCCAATATGGAAGGAGATGTAAAAGGGTATATCGTAAGCAATATCATTCCGAATATGAAAGGAATCAGCAACCTGACCATTCTTCTGGCCCTTGTTTTTGCTACGAACGGTACATTTTCCCTGATTAATGGGTTTAATGAGAATACAGATGAAAAATTAAGTGATGTAAAGGAGTTTATCCTTTCATTCTTTATCACCATAGGCTTTATCACTATCGTTTTCTTAACCCTTTTCGGAGTGTATTACACAGAGGTGGTAATGAAGCTTTTTAAACCTGCTTACGATGTTTCATGGCTTGTAGATAACTTATCCAAAATTATCGGATTTGTTTCTTTCCCGCTTTTTTATTTTATACTTCTTACGCTATTTTACTGGTTGGGAACTGTTAAGATTACAAGATTCCGGCAGGCGGTTCCGGGAGCAATTCTGACCACGGTACTGTTTGTAGCTACTACTTATATTTTTGCCATTTATGTAAAGGATATTGCACGATATAATGTACTTTACGGCTCCATTGGCAGTATGATTCTACTGATGGTTTGGGTGAATGTAAATGTATATCTTCTTTTATTCGGGAATGAACTGAATATGGCGATCAGAAAGCTCAGAATAGAAAAACTGCTGTCTGATGAGATCCGGAAAGAAGCCTCAGGATATCATGCTCAGATTACTGAACCGGACTTTGATAATCATGAGGAACACAAAAGAAAAATGGAGAACCGGAAGAAAGATTAATTCTCCTCCAGTTCAGGATCTTCTTTTGAGCTTACACTTAGTATGGTAAATCCGGCAATTGCAGCAATAAAGGACGCAATCAGGATCGCAAACTTCGCTTCATCCTGAATCGGAATTTCTCCTTTGAAAGAAAGCAATGCAATAAAAATAGACATGGTAAACCCGATTCCGGCTAGTAATCCTACACCAAACATCTGAAGCCAGTTGCTATTTTGAGGCAGTGAGCTGAGTTTTAATTTGATGGCAATCAATGAAAATAAATTGATACCAATCAGTTTACCTAATACCAGTCCACAGATAATTCCCAATCCTAATGTGCTTGTGACTCCTGCTACCATTTCGCTGGAAAAAGTGATATTGGTATTCGTTAAAGCAAATATCGGCATGATCAGAAAACTTACCGGGATATGAAGCTGATGCTCCAGTTTTTCTAATGGTGAGATTTCTACATTGGAAGCATTCGTAGGAATTGAAAAAGCAAGCACAACACCTGCTATCGTAGCATGAATTCCGGAATGATGAAGGAAATACCATAAAAATAATCCCGGAATGATATAAAATACAGTTTTTGTTACTTTTAAAAAGTTTAACATAAAAAGTAAGGCTGTTACCCCGAAAGATAACAGGAGATAGCTCCAGTGGATTTGCTCTGTATAGAAAATCGCAATTACTAAAATAGCTCCCAGGTCGTCTACAATAGCTAATGCAGCCAAAAATATCTTAATAGAATTAGGAATCTTTTTACCTAACATCGAAATGATAGCCAGCGAAAATGCAATATCTGTTGCCATAGGAATTCCCCAGCCATTGCTGTATTCCGTTCCTGTATTGAAAATGCTGTATATTACAGCAGGAACAAGCATTCCGCCAACGGCTGCAAAAATAGGGAGGGAAGCATTTTTAAAAGATGAAAGTTCACCTTCTACAAGTTCACGTTTTATTTCAAGGCCTACCAGAAGGAAAAATACAGCCATCAGTCCGTCATTGATCCAGATGCTGATAGGATATTCCAATCCAAAAAGATGAGTGCCGGCTTTCTGGTTTAAAAAAAGCTGAAAGTCCTCTGCGGCAGATGAGTTGGCAATAAGCAATGAAATCAGTACACAGAAAATAAGAATAATTCCTGAGGACTGACTGTTGTTGAAAAAATTTTTAAAATAAAGGGATAAATTCATGTTTATGATTGTACTCGTCTCACTCTTGAAACTCCGTTAATATTTTTAAGTTTTTTAAAGGTCTCTTCCAGCTGACCTTTATTTTTGACTTCGAGGTTGATATTTCCTGTGAAAACACCATTGTTGGATTCAATAGACATACTTTTCATATCCATCCCCATACTTCCACTGATGACCGTTGTGATATCATTAATCATCCCCATTCTGTCAAGTCCTTCAATTTCAATTTTTACTCTGTTCATGAAGCTTTCCGCATTCACCCACTTGGCAGGAATGACGCGGTAATCATACTGTGCTCTCAGATTGATGGCATTCGGACAGTTGTCACTATGTACCTTTATTCCGTCTGAGATCGTAATAAATCCGAAGATTTTGTCTCCCGGAATTACTGTGCAGCACTTTGCATAGGTGTAGTTAAGTTTCTCTTCATCCTTTCCAAAGACAATCATGTCAAGGTTTTCCTCTTTAAGGTCCTCAAAATGCTGACTTTTATTAGGTGATTTTCTGAATCTTGAAAGTAAGTTATTGAATACGTTTTTGCTTTCTATATATTTTCTCAGGCTGCTTACATCCAGTTCATTACTTTGGAATTTAAGGAAGAGCTCCTGAGATGATTTTAAATTAAAGAATTTTTGAAGTTTATTAATTTCATCATCATTAAAATTGATTTTCGCATGACGAAGCTTTCTCTGCAGGATTTCTTTTCCTTCTTCTACCAGCTGGTTTTTCTGAGAGTTCAGATAACCCTTGATTTTGGATTTGGCTTTCGAAGTCACAACGAATTCCAGCCAATCCGATTTAGGTTTCTGGTTTTGGGAAGACAGGATGTCTACCTGATCTCCGTTTTGAAGAATGTAAGAAATAGGAACCAGTTTTCCGTTGATTTTAGCTCCCAGACATTTCATTCCCAGATCAGAGTGAACAGAGAAGGCAAAATCTAAAGCAGTAGCATTAGTCGGAAGGATTTTAATTTCTCCTTTTGGCGTAAAGACAAATACTTCTTTGGAATATAGGTTAAGCTTAATATTGTCCAAAAGTTCCGAAGTGGAAAGGTTCTGCTGCTGTTCAAGTACTTCACGGATCTCGGTTACCCATCTTTCAAAATTTCTGTCATCAGAACTCTGTTTGTATCCTTCTTTGTATTTATAGTGTGCAGCAACTCCTTTTTCAGCAATTTCATCCATTCTTTCGGAACGGATCTGTACTTCAATCCATTTTTTATCCGGTCCTAAAACGGTTAAATGTAAACTTTCGTATCCTGTGGAACGGGGCTGCGTAATCCAGTCACGCATTCTGGAAGGGTTACTGTGGTATACATCCGTAACGATAGAGTAGATCTTCCACGCCAGGAATTTTTCATTTTTCGCATCAGATTTATAAATAATTCTGATGGCGTAGTTATCAAATACCTCTTCAAAGGAAACCCCCTGTTTCAGCATCTTTCTGTAAATGGAAGAAATAGCTTTAGCACGGCCTTTGATTTTAAAGTTTAAGCCTTCTTCATGAAGTCTTTCGGATACTTCCTTCTTAAATTCTTCGATATATCTTTCACGGCTTTCCTTGGCCAGTTCCAATTTCTCTGTGATCTCGTTGTATACTTCGGGACTGTTATATTTTAAGGAAAGATCTTCCAGCTCAGATTTAATATTATACAATCCAAGACGGTGAGCCATGGGAGCATAGATATACACTGTTTCCGAAGCAATTTTTTTCTGCTTATCCGGAGCCATGCTTTCCAGAGTCCTCATATTATGGAGACGGTCTGCAATTTTAATCAGAATCACCCTGAAATCCTCGGATAATGTCAACAACAGTTTTCTGTAGTTTTCAGACTGCACAGAAATATTCTGGTGGTTCATGATGGAAATTTTGGTCAGTCCATTCACGATATTGGCAATCTTTTCTCCGAATATTTTTTTAAGGTCTTCGTAAGTGTAATCAGAATCTTCAATCACATCGTGCAAAAGCGCACAGGCAATAGAAGTAGCACCCAAGCCAATCTCTGTTGCTACAATTTTAGCAACAGCAATAGGATGGTAGATGTAAGGTTCTCCGGATTTTCTCCTTTGATCCTTATGGGCATCCAGTGCGATATCGAATGCCTTTCGGATGAGCTTATTGTTTTCCTCATCCAATGTTCTGTATGTGTTAGAAATCAGATCCTTATATCTGGCAAGGATCTCTTTATTCTCTTGTTCTAAATCGTAGCTCATTTGTGCGTATGCCTATAATTAGACGAAAATACGAAAATTTTTAGTTTTTTCAAACATAAAAGATCCGCAGTGTACACTACGGATCTTCGGTTATTAGATTTTTATATCGATTAGAATTTCACTTCAGAATTCATACCATCGCTTGATGTTTTGATTTTAATTTCCGGGCTGTTATGAATTTCAGCTCTGTTTCTTGCATCAATATACCTTTTAATCGTATCATAATTGGTTTCATTAATGTTCATATTTTCGAACAGATACGATTTCAATGCTGCATTCTGAATAAATGCGCTCCGTGCAAGGTCAATCTGATTGATATCATTTACAGTAACACTTGCCAGATATTGGGAATTACCGGAACCATCATTAAGGTATATCATGTAATCTGAGTTTTCAAATCCTGAATTTTCCAGATCACTTTCCAGTTTTTTGTAGTCGCTGTGATAATCAAATACTCCAGCTAATATATGTGACATAGTTAATTGGTTTTAAGTTACCCTTAAAGTTACTAATAATTTTCTGATTATCACTGCATTTTAGCCAATAAAATTTGTTAATAAATATTCTGTTTTTAATAGATAAGGGTGATGTTTAAGAATGATTATTTGCTTTATTCTTTTTATTGTTCTATAAATAAAAAGCCCCGAAAATGACTTTCAGGGCTTCTATTGGTTAAAAAATTGATTAGATTTAAATTCTTTCGTTTTTAATCTCCTCTACAATTTCAGGATTTAAAAGCGTACTGATATCTCCGAAATTACTGAAGTCACCCTCTGCAATTTTTCTTAATATTCTACGCATGATCTTTCCAGAACGTGTTTTTGGAAGTCCGGAAACAAACTGTATTTTATCCAGTTTCGCAATCGGACCTATCTGATCCGAAATCAGCTGGTTAATTTCTTTCTTCAGATTTTCTTTGTCACGGCCTTCTCCGGTTTCTTTAAGCATTACATAGCCGTACAACGCATTTCCTTTGATATCGTGAGGGTATCCTACAATTGCGGATTCTGCAACAGCCGGATGCTGGTTGATACTGTCTTCAATAGGTGCTGTCCCAAGGTTGTGCCCTGAAACAATGATCACATCATCTACGCGGCCCGTAATTCTGTAATAGCCAACTTCATCCCTCAATGCACCGTCTCCGGTAAAGTATTTCCCGGGAAATGCGGTGAAATAGGTTTCTTTATACCTTTGGTGGTCGCCCCAGATGGTTCTCGCGATTCCCGGCCATGGAAAACGGATACAAAGATTTCCGGTTACCTGGTTTCCTGTGATTTCATTTCGTTTATCATCCATCAGAACTGGCTGTACGCCTGGAAGTGGAAGAGTAGCATACGTTGGTTTGGTTGGGGTTACAAAAGGAAGTGGTGAAATCATAATTCCTCCTGTTTCTGTCTGCCACCATGTATCTACGATCGGACATTTTTTCTTTCCGACATGATCATTGAACCAGTGCCAGGCTTCATCATTGATAGGTTCTCCTACAGACCCGATCACTTTCAGAGAGCTTAAATCATGTTTGTCTACCCATTCTGTACTTTCTTTGGCTAAAGAGCGGATAGCGGTAGGAGCGGTATAAAACTGAGTGATTTTATGTTTTTCAATCACTTCCCAGAAACGATCTGGTTCAGGATACGTAGGAACTCCTTCGAAAATTACAGTGGTAGCTCCATTCAATAATGGTCCGTAAAGAATGTAGGAATGTCCGGTGATCCATCCGATATCTGCGGTACACCAGTAAATATCATTTTCTTTATAATTAAAAACATTTTTGAAGGTATAAGCGGTGTAAACCATATAGCCGGCGCAGGTATGAAGCATTCCTTTGGGCTTTCCTGTAGATCCGGAAGTATATAAAATGAAAAGCGGATCTTCAGAATCCATAATGACAGTAACGAAATCAGGAGAAGCTTTCTCATACAGATCGGCCATCCAGTAATCTCTTCCTTCTTTCATTGTAATTTCGTTGTGGGTTCTCTTTACAACAAGAACTTTCTCAACTGTCGGTGTTTTTTCAAGCGCATCATCTACAATCGTTTTCAGGTCGAGAACTTTATTTCCTCTGTAGCTTCCATCTGATGTGATGACCATTTTGGCTTCACAGTCATTGACCCTTGATGCAACTGCTGAAGCTGAAAATCCTGCAAAAATAACAGAATGTACGGCACCCAGTTTTGCACAGGCAAGCATCGTAACAGCCAGTTCAGGGATCATTGGAAGATAAATGCAGACTCTGTCTCCTTTTTCAATTCCCATATCCCTTAAAATATTGGCTGTTTTATTAACACGCGTATACAGCTCATGGTAGGAAATATGCTGAGCTTCTTCCTTGGGATCATTAGGTTCCCAGATGATTGCTGTTTTTTCTCCTCTTATGGTAAGATGTCTGTCTATACAGTTTTTGGTAATATTGAGTTTCGCATTTTTGAACCAGGTAATCTTGGCTTCATTCATGTCGTACTTAACAACCTTGCTCCATCTTTGGTACCACACGAAGTTCTGATCCGCTACCTTATCCCAGAACTTTTTAGGATTTTTGATAGACTTTTTATAGTCTTCAAAATATTGTGGTAAATCTTCTATCAGGTAATTTCTCATATCCCTTTTGTTTTTTGAAATTTGAATTTATTATATTTTAAATTTATGTTTAATTTCTGGTTTAAGCCCTGTATTCCTCAATTTTTCCCTGAATTTCATCAATAATTTTTTCATCATCAATGGTGGACGGGATCTGGAAATCTTTGCCGTCAAGCAATGTTCTTATCAACTTTCTTAGAATTTTTCCGGATCTTGTTTTGGGTAAGCGTTTGACAACCATTACATTTTTTAAAAAAGCTACTGCTCCGATTTTGTTGCGAACCATCTGAATAATGTCTTTTTCAATATCTTCTTCAGAGATCGCTGAACCGTTCTTTAAAACCACCGTGGCAAAAGGAATCTGTCCTTTTAAGTCGTCATCAATACCTACCACAGCGCATTCTGCGACATCCGGATGCGAGGAAACAATTTCCTCCATTTCGGAAGTGGAAAGCCTGTGTCCTGCCACGTTGATCACATCATCCACTCTTCCCGTAATGAAAATATAACCGTCTTCATCCTGAATAGCACCATCTCCTGAAAAATAATATCCTTTATACTGAGACAGATAGCTGCTTTCAAAACGGGCGTAGTCTTTCCATATTCCAAGCATCGCGCCGGGTGGGAGAGGAAGTTTGATCACCAGATAGCCTTCATGGTGAGGATCAAGCTCAAATCCGGTTTCATCAAATATTTTAATATCATATCCCGGAATTGGTTTCCCTGCGGATGCTCTTTTAATCTGATAATTTTCATCATGAGTCAATAATCCAAGCATTGGCCAGCCGGATTCTGTCTGCCACCAATGATCTATTGCCGGAACGCCGATATGTTCTGCAAACCAGTCCAAAGTAGCCACATCACATCTTTCCCCGGCCAGAAACTGCTTTTTGAAATGGGTTAAATCGTATTTTTTTACCAGTTCTCCATTAGGATCTTCTTTTTTTATAGCCCTGATCGCAGTAGGTGCTGTAAACATTACAGAGACTTTATATTCTGAAATAATTCTCCAGAAAGTGCCTGCGTCAGGAGTCATGATTGGTTTTCCTTCAAAAATAATAGTCGTATTTCTGTTGATTAATGGTCCGTACACAGAAAAACTATGTCCTACAGCCCATCCGAAGTCTGAAGCAGCCCAATACGTTTCTCCCGGCTCAACACCATAGACGTAAGTCATTGAGAATTGTAATGCCGTGGCATAACCTCCGGTATCACGAACGATGCCTTTAGGCTTTCCGGTAGTTCCTGAGGTATAAAGAAGGTAAAGCGGATGAGTTGATTCTACAGAAACACAGTCTGCGGGAGCTGACTTTTCTACTAATTCTTCATAATCGATTAGCCCTTCAAACATTTCATCCTTATTATCGACCAGTTTTCTGTTGTATACTATAATATTATCTACTTTATCCTGTGCCAGTTCAATTGCTTTTTCTACCAGTGGCAGATAAGGAATTCTCCTGGCGATTTCTACTCCCGCTGTAGCGGTGATCAAAACTTTAGGTTTACAGTCATCAATTCTTACAACAAGCTCATGAGGAGCAAACCCTCCGAAAACCACATTATGAATAACCCCGATTCTAGCGCATGCAAGCATAGCAAAAAGAGTCTGTGGAATCATAGGCATATAAATGACCGCGGTGTCTCCTTTTTTTAATCCCAAAGAGGCCAATCCGCCCGCCAGTTTTGCAATTTCCTCCTTTGCCTGGTTGAAAGTATAGGTTTTCTTTTGATGGGTTACGGGAGAATCATAAACGATGGCAGCCTGATCTCCAAATCCGTCTTCAATGTGTTTGTCAATACATAAGTAACACATATTGAGCTTTCCGTCTGAAAACCACTGTGGGTAATCGTTTTCACCATGGGAAAGAATTTGTTGGGGAAATTCAAACCATTTGATTTCTTCTGCCTGTTTTTTCCAGAAGTCTTCTTTGTTTTCTATACTTTGTTTAAATAATGTATCTGTTTCCATGTCAATAGTTGTATGTTTCGTTTAATATCCTTGTCAAGGTTTTAAACCTTGACAAGGATAAGTAGTTGTGTTATTGCGAGCCGAAGGCGAAGCAATCTCTTAAAACATTTCCTCAATCTGCTGCATCAGTTTCTTAATAGAGTATGGTTTTGTGACATAGGCATCCGCACCCATTTCCAGTCCTTTTTCTATATCTCTGGGATTATTTTTTGCACTCAGAAAGATCACTTTGGTGTCTTTCAGTTTTTCGTCCTGTTTAATAAGATCTAAAGTGCTGTAACCATCTAGGTTGGGCATCATAATATCGAGAAGAATCACGTCCGGTACCATTGTTTTCAGGAATTCAAGGACTTCTGTTCCGTCACGGGCAATATAGACGTCATATCCGTTTTTCTTAAAGCTGTATTCTAACGACATTAATATTTTGTGTTCGTCATCCGCAATGATTATCTTTTTCATAAGAAGGTTTTAATGGTGTTCAACTTCATTGGTAATTTCTTTTTTCGTTTTTTCGGGAATGCTGATGGTGAAAGTTACGCCCAGTCCGCTGTTTTCTGCTTTTATTCTTCCTCCGTGTGCCTCTACAATTTTTTTGGAAATGGCCAGTCCCAGTCCGCTTCCGGTAGGCTTTAAAATATTCTGATTTTTTGATTGATAAAACTTGTCAAAAATCATTTCCAGATCCTCTTCCGGAATATGCTTTCCGGTATTGAAAATGGAGATGGTCAGCTGATCCTCTTTTTTTAATAATTTGGTCTGAATTGTTCCTTGTTCTTCTGTGAATTTTAAGGCATTCCCCCAGATATTCTGAAACAGTTGTATCATTCTCGCTTCATCATATTCAAATATAAACTGATTCAGAAGATTAACTTCACTTAAATGAATGTTTTTCTGCTGTATAAGATGAAGAAGGGGATTTAAGGCTTTTTTATATGTTTCAACAATATTGTTTTCCTGGATATGTAAAGAGATTTCACCATGCTGTAATTTGTCCAGATAAAGAATATCATTGATGATTTCACTTAATCTGTCGGATTCTGTGATGATGTTGTTCAGAAATTCCTGTTTGATGTCAAAAGGAATATCATCATCATCGGCTAAAATTTCTCCTGCAGAGCGGATGGCTGTGATGGGTGTTCTCAGTTCATGGGCAACAGAGTCCAGAAAGTCGTCTTTTTGACGGTCTTTGATGATCAGGCTTTCATTGGCTGTTCTCAGATCATCAGAAAGTTTCTGCAGTTCTTCAGACTGTTCGGTAAGCTTTTTATTTAAGCTGATATTTTCCTGTGATTCTTCAAGGATATTCAAAACTTCTTTCAACGATATTTTATCTTCCTTGGTTACCCCTTCTATCAATATTTTTGCGGAGGCAGTACCAATTCTTCCGGCCAAAAGATTTTCTGAGAATTTGATAAACCTTGAATCAGCAGTTTCCGTTTTGGAATCAATATTATATTTTAAATTGAAAATTCTTAGTGCCTGTTCCGTTTTATTTTTGCCTAAGAAACGTTCCAGAATGTTCTGGATATCCGAAATATAAGCCGTTCCGCGCCAGATGAAAGCATTTTCGTGATTCTGAATATACTTGTCTATATCTACATACAGCTCTGCAAAGTTTCTTTCGCGGTAATTTCCTTTGGAGCTTACAGATACGATTGTAAATAAGCTTGTGTTCACCAGCATCGACCAGAAAAAGATCTGTGGAATCCTTCCCAAAAAAGGAATGGTGAAAAAACCAAAAGCATTATACATTTCCCTGAGTACTCCTTTGAATTCCTGATTGTACGAAAAATAATACTGGGGAATAATCAGCCCGAAATAACAGATGGCTAATCCGGCTAAAAGTCCTGCAACAGCACCTTTATAACTTCCTCTTCTCCAGAATAAAGCTCCGAAAAATGCAGGTGCCAATTGTGCAATCACTACAAATGAGATTAATCCTACCGAATCCAGTGATGTTTTCAGGATGAAATATTTATAGAAGGCAAAAGCCATGATGATCAGTGCAAAAATGCTGAACTTTCTGATATTGGTAATGCTTCTGGTATTTTTTTCTTCATTTTCAGATTTTAATTTTCCCAGTAATCCGTATGGAATGATGAGATTATTGGAAAGCATGATGGATAGAGTAATAGCAGAAATAATAATCATGGAAATACATGAGCTCAATCCGCCAAGAAAAACAAACACGGTAATTAAAGTATTGTCAAAATGCTGTGGAATCAGAATAGAGTAGAACTCAGGGTTTACTTTCTGTCCGTCAAAAATTAATCTTCCTCCCCAGGCAATCGGGAAAATAAATATAGTGAAGATTAAAAGATAAAGCGGGAAAAACCAAATGGCTGTTCTGATATGTTTTTCCTGTCTGTTCTCAACAATGGCGGTGTGGAACTGTCTTGGCAAAATGCAGATTGCTGTGGCAGAAATCATACAAAGAACCATCCAGTTCATCGCACCTTCAATGCCATTGAAGGTGTTTTTTTCTTTAAAATCCTCAAACTTACTGGCTTTCTCATAGATATCTGAGAATCCGTCAAAGACATAATAAATGACAAAAAATCCGAGAATAATAATAAAAAACAGTTTTAAAAAGCTTTCCAGAGCAATTGCCGAGATAATTCCAAGCCGCTTTTCAGAAGCATCTACATATCGTGTTCCGTAATAAGAAGAAAATAAGGCGATTAAAACCACAACGAAAGTTGCGTTATCAGTCAGGATATCCTTCGACATCGGAGTTTCTGTCACTAAGTGAAAGGTTTCAGAAATAGCTTTAATCTGCAGCCCGATATAAGGAACGATCGCCAGAAGACAGACTATAGTGATGATAGCACTCAGGCTTCTGCTGTTGCCGTATCTTAATGAAATGAAATCGGCAAGGCTGCTTATTTTATTGACTCTGGAAATCCTTACAATCCGGGTATTGATGTAAATCCATGCCGGAATTATCATAATAGGACCAATATAAATCGGAAGATAGTTTAGTCCGCTTGTAGCTGCCACGCCAATACTTCCATAATACGTCCAGGCAGTACAATATACAGCAAGGGACAGAGCATAGATATATGGATTATTGATCCATAATTTACTTCTTTTCTTCTCTGCTAAATGAGCAACTAAGAAAAGGAGAGCCAGATAAAACAGAACGACAAAAAATAATGCGAAACTATTCATCATGTCTTTTTACAATTACAAAAGAAATCACAATGGAAATCATCCAGACCACGAAAAGGTAAATAAGGATCATTGGATAGCCCAAAACTTCCCTGTCACTGTTGAAAAGAAGTGAAATAGGAATGCTGAAAGCAATCATGAGCCCTACGCTCAGTATGATAAGTTTTTGTTCGTGTCTTTTTTTCATAAATGATTTTGATAAAAGATAATTGATGAATGACTGCATTCATCAATTATCTGTTTTTTGCTTTTAAATTTTATCGTCGGAATATTCTCCTTTTAATGCATAATATCCGAAAATAGCCATTCCGCCTGAGATAATCGGCATAAGTACAAAGAGAATGATGATCCCAAAAACCAGATCTTCCTGTTTTCCGGATGCGATTTTAGGGATTCCCAATACCGTAATTCCGAAATAGCCTACAATCACCGCAATAGCGATCCAGAGAATGCCTAATATTTTTTTTAGTCCGTTCATTTTAGTAGTTTTAAAATTAATAAAAATTTGAGTGATTCAGTGCTTAATCGTGAAGATTGTTGTTCTTATTTTTAAGATAAAATAATCCGATAATCAAACATACTCCTGCAACTCCAATCGGGTACCAGAGTCCTTCCAGATACCATGTCTCGTGGCCCGCTTCTTTTCCTGTAGTCACCAGATAAGTAGCCACTGCCGGAAGAAGTCCTCCAAATACTCCGTTTCCGATGTGATAAGGTAATGACATTGAGGTATAACGGATTCTCACAGGGAACATTTCAACAAGGAAAGCAGCGATAGGCCCGTAAACCATTGTCACAAAGATCACTTGAATGAATACAAGGAATACCAGATACCATTTGGTGTCGTCACTTAATTGTAAACTTTGAGAAACTTTGGCTTCTTCAGGTTTTCCGTCTTTCATAACAACTCCTGAGGGAGACCAGTGAACGATGCTGTCTTTTTTAATTAAAGTTCCATCTGTATAAAGAGTTTCTTTGTGAAAAGTTACTAAACTGTCTGTTGCGATATCGTTGTGGATCTTTGCCGTTCTTTTTTCTGTAATTCCATTCGCAGCAACTGTTTTATTTTCAAGGTTTACACTTTTAAACATGCTGTCGTAAATAGGTCTGTAAGCTAAAATAGCGATCAGCATTCCGGTCATCATTACAGCTTTTCTTCCGATTTTATCAGAAAGCCACCCGAAGAATACAAAGAAAGGAGTTCCTAAAAACAAAGCGGTAGCCATGAGTGAATCTACCTGTGCAGATTCTACATTCATAACTTTTTGAAGGAAACTCATTGCATAGAACTGACCTGTATACCAGATCACCCCTTGTCCCATGGCAGCCCCGAATAAAGCCAATAGAACAAACTTGAAATTGTATTTATTTCCGAAACTTTCTTTTAAAGGGTTTTTGGAAGTTTTACCTTCACTTTTAGCCTTAGCAAAAAGAGGAGATTCTTTCATATTCTTTCTGATAATGTAGGATACAGCCACCATTAAAATGGAAATCCAGAAAGGAACTCTCCATCCCCAGGTATCAAATTCTTCTGCCGAAAGAGTTGTTTTGGTGATCAGAATAACGATTAATGAAATGAAAAGTCCGGCTGTTGCTGTAGTCTGGATCCATGAGGTCCAGTAACCTCTTCGGTGAGGTTGGGCATATTCTGCTACATACGTAGCCGCACCTCCGTATTCACCTCCTAAAGCAAGCCCCTGAAGTAATCTTAAAATTAAAACTAAAACCGGTGCCAGAAATCCAATAGTTTCATAGCTTGGAATACATCCGATCAGGAAAGTGGAAAATCCCATAATCAGTAATGTAACCAGGAAAGTATATTTTCTTCCGATAAGATCTCCCAGTCTTCCGAAAAATAATGCTCCGAAAGGTCTTACCACAAATCCGGCGGCAAAAGTAGCCAGGGTGGATAAAAATGCTGCGGTAGGATTATCCGCAGGGAAAAATTTGGTCGCTAAAACAACGGCTAAACTCCCGAAGATGTAAAAGTCGTACCATTCTATTAATGTTCCGAGTGATGAGGCAGTGATCACGCTCCAGATGGTGCGGTTTTTCTGCCTGTCGGTCATATTTTCGTAGCTTTCGTGATGATTTTCGCTCATATTGATTAGTTTTTGATGTTAGTAGAATAGGATGTTAATTTGATTTTTTAACCATTAAGGGCTTTAAATAATTAAGTTTAATGCTTTGGGACTATTTCAAAAGTGTCATTCTGAATGAAATGAAATGTAATGAAGAATCTCATGTGTGACTGGTTGTTAGTAAGATTCTTCCTTCGTCAGAATGACAAGAGTCAAATTATTTGAATTTTGGGAATGTATCCCTAATTCATCTTACAATCTTTATTATTCTTAATGGTTTAAGTCTTACAAATAGATTTGAAACTGTACGATAAATTCTCCTTTTGAAGAAGGGCTTTCCGTAGGGTTCGTATAAACCGGTCTTGTTGAATATTGTGTTGTTATTTTAGCATGATGCCCATCTATAAACCAGTTGGCTCCGACATCAAACTGGGATGAAGATTTATCAAAAGCCTCAAAACTTTTGTGCGTATAAGAAGCGAAAGGCTGTATTCTGATTTTTGGCTTTTCTGCCTGGCTTGGTAATAGCAAACCAGCCTGTGCGTAGATAATATTACCTGTCCCGATGGTTGGCTGTAGATTTCCCGGTCCCGCAATGGCTTTATTGCCGATGAAATTAGGATCTGATGCTCCGATGTTCATCGTTCCCAGATTTCTTACATAATTCGGTCCGAAATTGTAATTATAATATCCGGCATAGGCAGAAACGGCCATTTTGTTTTTTGCTTCGCCCAAAGGAATATCCGCAAAAGCATCTACTGCAAAAAGAGTGATATCATGCTTTTCAATGTTTGAATTGACAGAAGTTCTTGTTCCGTCAGCCTGATGATAAAAGCCGGCACCTACATTGAAAACCTTTTTCGTTCCAAGGTAAGATCCTACTTTAAAAGGAAGGGTATTGGACTCTTCATCCAGAAATTGATACTCAACATATCCCGCTTTTGAGAAACTGGGATTTCCGTTATTGTCCACTGCCACGGCTTTTGCAGGATCTGTTACATTCACAGGAATAAGATCTGTAGCGAAGGGTTTATTTAAGCTGAAACGATATTCCAGTTTTCCATACTTTCCTTTAGCAAACATTCCGAGCTGTCTTGCAAACTGATCTGAGTTATCGATTAAAGGCCATGAAAAAACAGGAGAATCTAATGTAAGGAAATTAAGCGTGGATGCCATAGTCATTCGGGAAAGTCCCATGTAATAATGAAGCCCTGCCCCTAAAGATAAACTGAATTTTCCTGCTTCTCCAGGTAAAATAACTGCATATTCATTCCAGGCATCATGAAAAAATAGCTGCGTTTTCTTTCCGTTGCCATAACCTCCTGTGCCTGAAGTACCTGAAGCACCGCCATTAATAAAAGTCTGATTATTAATACCGAAATGGAGTAGAATCATATATCTTTTTGAGATCTGTGCATAGGCTAAAGCACGTAATCTTCTGTTTCCCAGACTCCATGAATTATCGGTGGGTTCACCGCCTACCATAGTTCCGGGGTTCATGGAAGTATTTCTTACCCAAAACTGGTCCCATAAAATAAATCTGACGAATTTATCACCGTTGGGGTTGAGGTTGAGTTTTAAGCCACTGCCATAATCAGGAGAACCTTGTGAGTATACGGAACTGCTGATTAAAGCTAATCCAATGAATGTAAGTAATTTTTTCATAAATTATCAATTTTTGGCGTTGTTTTTTGTGAATACCAAATTGTAATTAATAATTTATTTATGAAAATTTAATATATATTAGTGGTAATAGTATAGTTATTATTTTCCAAACTTTCGGACTTCAGGCTATGGAGTTTTAATATAAATGATTCAAGTGATTGATATTTAATGTTATATTAAATCTTGTACCTTGTATTTCGCATCCTGTAATCCGAAACCTCGCCTTATGCACTACGCTTACTTCTTAAACCGCTCCCATTTAATCAGCATATACTTATCTGCGAATTGGGTAATGATAATTCCTGAGTTTTTAATGTTTTCTTCCTGCGCGATATATTCAATGAGTTCGTTTTGCTTTAATATTTTATAAACAGGATGGAATTCAGAATGGGGAGGCCTTGTGATATTGTATTTTTTGATCCATGAACTTATGGTAACGTGTGAAACGCCGATAATTCTTTCAATTTCACGATAGCTTAGACCCTCCAGATAAAGCTGAAGTGCTTTGGTGACATAGTAATCGTCAATTTGTTTCCCCAGTTTTTTAACGGTAAAATAATATTGACAGTCTTTGCAGTGGAAGCGCTGTTTTTCATTGATGATGCCGCTTTTTACCACTTTGATGCTCTTACATTTTGGGCAGGTATTTTCCATAACTATATTATTTTAGCAAATATATAATAAATTAGCAAATATATATTTTTCAATAAAGATAATTTTACCTGTTTAAAATTTTAAAACAAAAAAAATATCTTTTTTATTTGGATTTAAAAGAAATTATATTTTAAATTTGCCAAAAAATTTAGATAAATAAATGGAAATAGAAATTTCCTCATGCGAACATCTAATGTATGTGAGTGAAATACAGCAGGAAATGTACGATTCTGCACAGCGTAGAGGAACGGGTATCGCAAAACGTTCTATAGAATATTTGAGTAAGAAGATTTCAGAGGGCAATGCTGTGGTAGCCACTGAAAACGGTGAGTGGGTAGGTTTCTGTTATATAGAGACCTGGTCACATGGGAAGTTTGTGGCTAATTCGGGGCTGATTGTGTCACCGAAATTCAGGAACGGGGGAGTGGCAACTCAGATCAAGCAGAAAGTTTTCCAGTTATCTAGAGACAAATATCCGGATGCGAAAGTATTTGGATTAACAACAGGTTTGGCAGTGATGAAAATTAATAGTGATTTGGGATATAAACCAGTGATCTATTCTGAACTGACTCAGGATGAAGAATTCTGGAACGGATGCAAGAACTGTGTGAACTATGAAATTTTAATGATGAAGGAACGCAAAAACTGTTTGTGTACAGCGATGCTGTTTGTTCCGGAAAACGATAAAAAAAAAGAGGAGGTAGTGAATAATCTGCCTGAAAATAAATATGATGGGATGATTCAGAAAGATTTTGATAAATTCCATGTGACCATTAATAAAAATAAAAAGAGTCCAGATGAAAAAGAAAGTCATCTTAGCGTTTAGCGGAGGTTTGGATACTTCCTACTGTGCTAAGTATCTTAGTGAAACACTAGGGTATGATGTGTATGCCGTTACTGTAAATACCGGAGGTTTTTCAAAAGAAGAGGAAAAAGAGTTGGAGAGAAAAGCCTTAAACCTTGGAGTAAAGGAATACAGGTGCGTAGACGCTCAGGAAGATTACTACAATTCATGTGTGAAGTATTTGATTTTCGGGAATGTGTTAAAAAATAATACTTATCCTTTATCTGTAAGTGCTGAGCGTACTATTCAGGCACAGGAAATTGCAAAATACGCCATTGAAGTACAGGCAGATGCTATTGCTCACGGAAGTACAGGAGCGGGAAATGATCAGGTTCGTTTTGATCTGATCTTCCAGGTGATGTGTCCGGATATTGAAATCATTACGCCCATTCGCGATATGGCTTTGTCCCGTGAAGAAGAAATTGAGTTTTTAAAAGATCACGGCTATGACATGGAATTCCAGAAGGCTCAGTATTCCGTAAATAAAGGGCTTTGGGGAACTTCTGTAGGAGGAAAGGAAACTTTAACGTCAAGAAATTACCTTCCGGAAGAAGCTTTTCCGTCTCAAATCAAAGAAACTCAGCCTTCAGAACTTGAGATTGAGTTTAAAAACGGAGAAGTGGTAGGAGTGAACGGAAAAAGCTTTGAACATTCTGTATATGCCATTCAAAAAATAGAAGAATTAGCTTCAGCGTATGGAATTGGCCGTGATATCCATGTGGGAGACACTATTGTTGGGATTAAAGGACGAGTGGGATTTGAAGCAGCTGCAGCATCAGTGATCATCAAAGCACATCATTTATTAGAAAAACATACGCTTTCAAAATATCAGCAAATGATGAAGTCGCAGTTATCCGACTGGTACGGAAACTGGCTTCATGAAGCACTTTTCTTAGATCCTGTGATGAGAAATATTGAGTCTTTCTTGGTAGATTCTCAGAAAACAGTAACGGGGAAGGTATTTGTAACCCTTCATCCATACAGATTTATTCTTAACGGAATTGAATCTGATCATGATCTGATGTCCGACAAATTCGGAAGCTATGGAGAAGCGAACAGAGCATGGACGGGAGAAGATGTAAAAGGATATACGAAGATTGTCAGCAACTCTTTAAATATATACCATCAGATTAATCAAAATATCAACTAGTTCCGAAGGGACGATGTAATGAAAGACAGAACAAAATGCTGTCAGAATCAAAATGAAGAAAACAGTAGGAATCATTGGTGCCAACGGTTATACAGGAAGTGAGCTGATACGCTTACTGGCTTTTCATCCCCATGTGACATTGAGTTTTTTATATAGCCGTTCAAATTCGGGAACAAAAATTTCAGATCTGTACCCGGATTTAACGACGGTTTGTGAAATGGTTTTGACTGATAAACCTGAAGATGTAGATATTCTTTTTCTGTGTCTTCCGCATAAAGAAAGTCAAAACTGGTTAACTCAGAATCCTGTCAAAGATGAAACGCTGGTGGTTGATCTCGGAAACGATTTCCGTTTAGAAGGAAGTTTCGGAAACAGAGATTTTATCTACGGATTGCCGGAAATCAATAAAAAACAACTGACGGGTGCGAAAAGTATTGCCAATCCAGGATGTTTTGCAACGGCGATTCAATTGGCTTTGCTGCCATTAGCAGAAAAAGGAATGTTACATGAAGTCTTTACTACAGGGATTACAGGTTCTACAGGAGCCGGACAGTCTTTGCAGGCAACCACTCATTTTACCTGGAGAAATGATAATGTTTCAGCTTATAAAACATTAACTCATCAGCATGTCGATGAGATTTTGCAGCAGCTGATTTCATTCAACAATAAAGAAGTAAACCTGAATTTTGTTCCATGGAGAGGAGATTTTGCAAGAGGAATTTTTACAAGTTCCACCATGAAGACAGATTGGGAGCTGGAGGAAATAGAAAAATTATATCAGGATTTTTATGCAGAGGAGCCTTTTGTTACCGTAAACAGGAAGGCGGTTGATTTAAAGCAGGTTGTCAATACCAATCGCTGTGTGATTCAGATCGAAAAGAGTGGGAATGTTGTCGTTATTCACTCAGCGATTGACAATTTGTTAAAAGGTGCTTCGGGACAGGCTATACAGAATATGAATCTGGCTATGAACTGGGACGAAAATGCAGGACTGAATTTGAAGCCAATAGCCTTCTAAATTGACAATAAATAATTGAGAATTTTAAACAAGAAGTAAATCCGACTTAGGAAAATGGAGCGTTAAGAAAATTAATTCTATGAACGTTAAGAAAATTCTACTGTTCGAAGTGCGAGGAAAATAAAGAACCGAAGAACCAATTTGGATTTCGCACAAGTTTTAGAATTTTTAGAGAATAGAACTAATTTTTAGCGGAAGTTTCCAGGTCTTGAACTTTTGTTTCTTTTGTTTCAAGACAAAAGAAAGATAAAAAAACAAAAAATGAATTTATTCAACGTATATCCATTATTCAACATCAATCCGGTAAAAGCTCAGGGATCATTTCTTTGGGATGATAAAGGGGAACAATATCTTGATTTTTACGGAGGTCATGCTGTGATTTCTATCGGGCATAACCATCTGCATTATCAGAATAAGCTTAAAGATCAGCTGGAAAAAATTTCCTTTTATTCTAATTCTGTTCAGAATGAATTACAGATTGAACTGGCAGAAAAGCTTGGAAAACTTTCAGGATATGAAGATTACAATCTTTTTTTATGTAATTCTGGGGCGGAAGCCAATGAAAATGCATTGAAGCTGGCTTCATTCCATAACGGGAAAAGCAAGGTGCTTTATTTCTCTGGTTCATTCCATGGAAGAACTTCAGCAGCGGTTTCAGTGACTGATAATCCTAAAATTGTAGCTCCTGTTAACTTTTCAGAAAGATTCATCAGATCAGAATGGAATGATGTACAACAGCTTGAAGAAACCTTTGAGAAATTTGGAAGTGAAATCTCTTCCGTTATCATTGAAGGAATTCAGGGAGTAGGAGGAATTATAATTCCAACACCGGAATTTTTATCTAAAATTAAAGAACTGTGCGGAAAATATGATACCGTTCTTATTTTGGATGAAGTGCAGTCCGGATACGGAAGAAGCGGATATTTCTTTGCCCATCAGGAATTTGGTGTAGAAGCGGATATTATTACGACTGCAAAAGGAATGGGGAACGGATTTCCTGTTGGTGGAGTTTTGATTCATCCTAAGTTTCAGGCGAGCAATGGTTTGCTGGGAACTACATTCGGAGGAAATCATCTTGCCTGCGCTGCTTCAATTGCTGTGCTGGACGTGATGAAAGATGAAAATCTTATCGAAAACGCTCAGAAGATGGGCGAATATATTGAAAATGAAATTAAAGATTTACCACATATTACATCCATCCGAAGGAAAGGATTGATGATCGGAATAGAACTCGACAGAGACTGTTCGGAAATAAGGAAAAGCTTATTGTCTGATCATCATATTTTCACAGGAAACTCGAATGATAAAACAGTATTAAGGATTCTTCCTGCACTCAATATCAAAAAAGAGGAAACGGATCTTTTCATCAATGCTTTGAAAGCAGTATTGAGAAATATCTAAGGGTTGAAGAACAAAGCTGCAAAAGGGTTAAAAAACTTAAAATAGTACACAATACCTGTCATTCTGAATGTAACGAAGTGGAGGGAAGAATCTCAGAATGACAAAACAACCGTCAATTGCTGAGTGAAACGTCCTTGCGAACGAAAAAAGCATCAGTGAAAAGCGTTCCGTTATTGCGTTGAAACTCTCAAAAATGTGTAAACAAAATCTTTAAAATCAATTCAAAATGAAATGGATATTCCATTTGTCCATTGAAAAAAAATAAAAAATACCAAATGAAAAAATTTACCTCTGTAAGTGATGTGGAAAACTTACAGGAAATCATAAAAAAAGCTTTACAGATAAAAGCAGATCCTCTTACCGAAACAGAAAAAGGAAAGGGAAAAACAATCGGACTTGTATTTTTAAACTCAAGTTTGAGAACCCGTCTGAGCAGTCAGATTGCGGCTCAAAATTTAGGGTTGAATGTTTTGACATTAAATGCAGCACAAGAAGCCTGGAATCTTGAATTTGCAGACGGAGCAGTAATGAACGGTGATACAGTGGAACATATCAAAGATGCGATTGAAGTGTTAAACCAATATTGTGATATCATCGCTGTGCGTTGTTTTGCAGGAATGAAAAGCAAAAAAGATGATGTGAATGAAAGTATCTTAAGCCAGTTTGAAAAGCATGCAAAAGTACCTGTTATTTCATTGGAATCTGCTACCCGCCATCCACTGCAAAGTTTAGCAGACTGTATCACCATTACAGAAAACTGGAAAAAAGACCATAAACCCAAAGTGGTATTGACCTGGGCACCGCATATCAAACCTATTGCTCATGCCGTTGGAAATTCTTTCGCAGAATGGATGCAGGAAATGGATGTGGAGTTGGTGATTACAAATCCTGAGGGATATGATTTAGATAAAAACTTCACAAAAGATGTGAAAGTAATTCATGATCAGGATGAAGCGTTGAAAGATGCAGATTTTATCTATGTAAAAAACTGGTCATCTTTTGATGACTATGCAGCAATGCCTGAAGTGAAAGGGGATTGGATGCTGACCAACGAAAAACTAGCCCGCACCAATGAGGCAAAAGTAATGCACTGCCTTCCGGTTCGCCGTAATGTAGAATTGAGTGATGAAGTAATGGATGGAGATTATTCTATCATCTATCAGCAGGCTAAAAACCGGATTTTCTCTGCACAGGCTGTGTTCAGTGAAATTTTAGATGAATTAAAAGCCTGAAATAATCCTTGTCAAGGTTTAAAACCTTGACAAGGATAGAAAAGAGTAAAGATCACAAAACGTTTACAATGAAAGAAAAGTTATACATCATAAAAATTGGCGGAGCTTTAATTGATGATGAGGAATTGTTAACCCAATTCTTAGAACAGTTTTCTGAAATCCAGGAAAAGAAAATCCTTGTTCATGGCGGCGGAAAGCTGGCGACAACGCTGGCTGATAAACTGGGGATCGAACAAAAGATGATCAACGGAAGGAGGATTACAGATAAAGAGACACTGGATATTGTAACGATGGTGTATGCGGGAGGAATCAATAAAAATATTGTTGAAAAGCTTCAGCAGAAAAAATGTAACGCTATAGGCTTTTCCGGAGCAGACGGAAATTTAATTAAAGCTAAGAAAAGAGAACATCCTGAAATCGATTTTGGATTTGTAGGGGATATCAGTAAGAAAAGTGTGAATAGGAAGCTGGTTTCAAAGCTCATGAAACTTAATCTTGTTCCTGTGTTTTCTGCGATTACCCACGACAGAAAAGGAAATCTCTTCAATACCAATGCAGATACCATTGCTTCTGTAATGGCGCAGGCTCTTTCGGAGAAATATGAAGTTGAATTGTTATACTGTTTTGATAAAGAAGGAGTCTTAGAAGATGTAAATGATCCTGAATCTGTTATTAAAAGTGTAACTGAAGAAGATTTTACCACACTAAAAGAAGAAGGAAAACTTCACAAAGGGATTTTACCCAAACTTGAAAATGCTCTTGGAGCTGTAAAAAATAATGTAGAGAAAGTGTTTCTGATCAAAGAAACAGAATTGAAAAACCATATAGAAAATCATCATGCAGGAACTGAAATCTGTTTATAATAAAGAAGAACTGTTGAATAACGCGGTCGGATTGCTTAAAAATTTGATTGAGATTCCTTCATTCAGTAAAGATGAGTTTAATACATCGGTAGAAATTGAAAATTTTTTCAAAAAACATCAGATTCCTGCCAAACGTTTTAAAAACAATATCTGGGCGGTGAACAAACACTTTGATGTTTTTAAGCCTTCCGTTTTACTGAATACACATCATGATACGGTAAAACCCAATAAAGCGTATACGCTGGATCCGTTTGTTCCTGTTGAAAAAGACGGCAAGATTTTCGGATTGGGAAGTAATGATGCCGGAGCTTCTCTGGTTTCTATGGCACAGGTTTTTTTACATTTTTATGATAAAGAGGATTTAAAATATAATTTAGTTATTGCTTTGACGGCAGAGGAGGAGATCTCAGGATTTAATGGAATTGAAGCTCTGTTTCCGCAGCTACCCAATGTAGAACTCGCCATTGTAGGAGAACCCACGCAGATGAATCTGGCGATTGCAGAAAAAGGACTTTTGGTGATTGATGGAGAAATGAAAGGGACTCCTTCTCATGCCGCTCATCCCAATCATGATAATTCAATTATAAAATGTATGCAGGATCTTCAGAATATTTTAGACTTTAAATTTCCGAAGGTTTCAGAATATCTGGGCGAAGTTAAAGTTACTTTATCAGGAATTCACGCAGGAGTACAGCATAATGTTGTTCCGGAGTCTTGTAATTTCACGTTGGATGTAAGGGTAACTGACGAATATTCTAATCAGGAAGCATTTGATATCATCCAGTCTCAGATGAAATCTACTTTAACGGCAAGATCATTCAGGCTGAATTCCTCAAAAATCGAAATGGATCACCCGTTCGTAAAAGCAGGAGTTGAAATCGGAAGGACAACTTACGGTTCACCAACCTCTTCAGATCAGGCAATTATTCCTTGTACATCAGTGAAAATTGGCCCTGGAGACAGTAGGCGCTCTCATACAGCAGATGAATTTATCTATATCCATGAAATAGAAGAAGGAATAGAAATTTACATCAGAATCTTAGAAAAAGTGTTATAAAGAAAGGAAGAATGAAGTGGGAAGCTGGAAGTTTGTTACAGTTTGTAATTCAATTCCGGTCTCCATCCTCAGGCTTCCAGCTCAATATATGTTTTGACCCCGCCCGGCAGGCACTTGAAGTTTAGTTTTTAATAAGATTTATGCAAAAAAGAAAATTAGAAATGAAAGCTTTACATAAGGAAATGTTTTTTTATAGTTAATAGTAATAAGGATTGCCTTGCCGGGCATGTCAAAACCAACAAATATTTTAAATCAAATATGATCATGAATCACTACCAGCGAATTTTTCTGGTAATATAACAGACAGAAGTGGTGATTTTATATGATTTAAAAAAAATAAACAATTACATATGAAAAAGATATGGCAGAAGGATGACCTTGCCACCAATATATTAGTCAATAATTTCACAGTCGGTAAAGATCTTGACTTTGATGAACGTTTAGCCAAATATGACGTGAAAGGTTCTGTGGCGCATTGTAAAATGCTGGCAGAAACCGGAATTATCACTCAGGAAGAATCGGAGCAGATGCTGTCTGTTTTATATCATATTTTAAATCAGATTGAGGATGGAACTTTTGAAATTGATAAAGATGCTGAGGATATCCATTCTCAGGTAGAAGCAATCCTGATTGAAGAATTAGGAGATACAGGAAAGAAAATCCATACGGCAAGATCAAGAAACGATCAGGTTTTACTGGATATCAAATTGTATTTATTGGATGAAATCCGTGAGATCACAGCCCTTACAGATGAGTTTTTCCAGATTTTAATTCAGCTGGCGGATCAGCATAAAAACGTTTTGCTTCCAGGATATACTCACTTGCAGATTGCAATGCCTTCCTCATTCGGATTGTGGTTTGGAGCATATGCAGAAGCGCTTTTGGATGATGTGGAAATGCTGTTTTCAGTAAAAAATATCATTAATAAAAATCCACTGGGATCAGCAGCTGGTTATGGTTCTTCATTTCCGATCAATCGTGAAAGTACCACTTATAATCTAGGCTTCCAGTCCATGAATTATAATTCTGTGTACGCTCAGATGACCCGTGGAAAGTCTGAAAAAATGCTGGCCATGTCCATGGCTACTTTAGCCGGAACACTTGGTAAATTTGCTTACGATGTGTGCCTGTATTTAAGCCAGAATTTTGACTTTATCAGCTTTCCGAAGGAATTTACTACAGGAAGCAGCATTATGCCTCATAAAAAGAATCCGGATATCTTTGAGCTGGTTCGTGCGCGATGCAACAGAATCCAGTCACTTCCGAATGAATTGATTCTATTGACAAGCAATCTGCCTTCAGGATATCACAGAGATGTACAGCTGACGAAAGAAATACTTTTCCCAGCGATAGATTCTTTAAAGGAATGTCTGGAGATATTAAGCTATACTTTACCAAATATTCAGGTAAAAGACGGAATTCTGGAAGATGAAAAGTACAAATATCTTTTCAGCGTAGAAAAGATCAATGAAGAAGTGAAAAACGGAAGCTCTTTCCGTGATGCTTATGTGAAAGTAGGGCAGGAGATCGAAAATAATAAGTTTGAATTTGAACTAGGAAACCTTGAACATACCCACCAGGGAAGTATTGGAAATCTTTGTCTGGATAAAATAGAATATCAGTTTAATAAACTGAAAAATAAATTATTGGGTTAGAATCTAAGTCATTAAGGTCAGCAAAAACTTAGGCAAAATCAGTGGAAATTCTAAAATTATTTTAGCCTGCTGTCTTTTCGTTGTGAAAGCCTTAATCTTAAATCTTATCTGCTTAAGTGACCTTAATGGCTTGATTTTACTCTGCTCTTTGAATTTGATGATTGATTTTGAAACTTTGAAACTATGATTATAGTTGAAAATTAAAATTGGCTGTATTAATTTTATCGGAGATAAAATCTTTGCACCTTAAAGCAAAAAGTATATGAATTTCTTTCGCGTCTTTGCGTTTTCCTAACAAGATATTAGAAATAAAATGTGCTGGTAAGCGCAAAGGCGCAAGAAAATCCTCGATTTTCAGCAAGAAGTTTAAATCAGTTTTGTTTAAAAATAGAAAGATTATTCCAGATCAATTTTAAATTTGGTAGATTTTTTTACCTCGTGAAGTACGATAGAACTGTGATATTGTCCGATATTGGGAATATTTGAAATAACATTAACAGCAAATTCGTTATAAGAATTGATGTCCTTGGCAATAATCTTCAACATATAGTCATACTCTCCGGAAAGACTGATGATTTCCTGTACTTCATCATAGTTTCCAATATGTTTCTCAAAAGTCTCCAATACTTTCTTGGATTGTTCCTTAAGACGGACGTTACAGTAGACCACAATATTTAAACCCAGTTTTTCACGGTTTAAAAGCCCGACATATTTCTGAATGATCCCCTGCTTCTCCAATTGTTTGATGCGTTCATAAGTAGGAGTAAAGGTAAGGCCTATCTTTTCGGAAATTTCCTTAACCGAAAGTGTGGAATCTTCCTGAATAATGCTGAGAATCATTTTGTCTTTTAAATCCATAAAATAAAGTTGTGGCTAACAAAAATATTAATTTTAAATGAGAATAAGGAAGTACTTAAGTTTTTAATTTATTTTAAACATAATTTTTGCCGGTTCATAAAATTGTTATATCTTTGCACCTAATGAATAAAAAAGCATTTATATCATTAGATTTACCGGGCGAGAGCGCCCTTTACGATATTTATTGTTATTAGCGAAGATTGTTGTCTTCGCTTTTTTTATGTCCAAAAATTAGAAATATGTTTACGATTACAGAACTAAGCACCGAGAGAATCAACAGTATACTGACAGAAGCGCTGGCTTTTGCAAACGGTAAAACTGCTAAAATTGAAGGAGAAGTTTTTTGCTCAAATCTTTTCTTCGAAGACAGTACAAGAACAAAAACAAGTTTTGATCTTGCAGAAAGAAAGCTGGGACTTCAGGTAGTTCCCTTTGATGCATCACACAGTTCGGTAAACAAAGGCGAAAGTCTTTATGACACCGTAAAGACTATTGAAAGTATAGGAGTAAACCTTGTGGTGATCCGTGATAAGAAAGACAGATACTTCGAGGAACTGAAAAATATTAATATTCCGGTGATCAACGGAGGAGATGGAACAGGAAACCACCCTTCACAATGTATGCTGGATCTGCTGACGATCTATCAGGAATTCGGAAAGTTTGAAGGATTGAAAGTAGGAATTGTAGGAGATGTAAAACACAGCCGGGTAGCGAACTCCAATGCGGAGGCTTTAAGAAGGTTAGGCGCTAAAGTATACTTCTCAGGACCGGAACAGTGGTTTGACGAAGGAGCCTTAATCAACGGGACTTATATGTCAGTAGATGAACTGATCGGCGAAGTGGATGTTTTAATGCTATTAAGAATCCAGCACGAAAGACACGATGCCGCAATGAGCTTCACCGCTTCAGAATACCATAAAAGATATGGACTGACCAAAGAAAGAGAAAAGGCCATGAAAAAAGAATCGATCATCATGCATCCGGCACCCATCAACAGAGGAGTGGAAATAGATTCAGATCTTGTAGAATGCGAAAGATCAAGAGTTTTCAAGCAAATGCAGAATGGTGTTTTCACAAGAATGGCCATTTTGAAAGAAGCATTGGAAACTAAAGGATATACTTTTAAATAAGAGCCAGGGCGAAAGTTAAAAGTTTAGAAGCCCCGTAGGGGCGGCCTGTTAATAGCAATGGGTGAAACCCATGAAAAAAAGGATGTAGACAATCCAAGCCCTGTAAGGGCGACCTGTTAATGACATATAATAAATAATAAGAGATAAAAGTTTAAAATGAAGAAAAAATTAATACTGGAGTCCGGTGAAGTGTTTCATGGAGAAGGTTTCGGAGCAGAATTGGAAACTGCAGGGGAAGTAGTTTTCAATACCGGAATGACAGGGTATCAGGAATTGATTTCTGACCCATCGTATTGCGGTCAGATAGTTTGTATGACCTATCCGCTTATCGGAAATTATGGTATTAACCGTGATGATTATGAAAGTATTGAGCCGGCAATCAAAGGGCTTATCGTAAAAGAACTTTGCGATCTTCCTTCCAATTTCCGTACTCAGATTACTTTAGACGAATTATTTAAAAAGAAAAACCTTTCAGGAATTTCAGGAATTGACACAAGAAGACTGACAAGAGTTCTTCGTAACCATGGAGTAGTAAAAGGAAAAATTGTAAATGCAGATACTGACGAAGCTGCAGTAGCTTCAGAATTGAAGGCAACGAGTTTCCCAATCAATCAGGTAGAGGAAGTTTCTACAAAAACACCTTATGCTAATCCAAACAGAGGTTTTAAAGTAGTATTGGTAGATTTCGGGGCAAAATTGGGAATTATCAGAGAACTGTCTCAAAGAAACTGTGATATCATTGTGGTTTCCCAGGATACTACAGCAGAAGAAATCCTGTTGATGGATCCGGACGGTATTATGCTTTCAAACGGTCCTGGTGATCCGGAAGATGTACCACATGCTTTAGATATGATCAGAGGATTATTAGGAAAAGTCCCAATCTTCGGAATCTGTTTGGGACACCAGCTGATTGGTCTTGCCTGTGGAGCGAAAACTTTCAAACTGAAATTCGGACACAGAGGAGGAAACCACCCGGTATTGGATCTGGAGAAAAATACAGTAGCTATTACTTCTCAAAACCACGGATACGCGGTAGATCAGGAAAGCTTAAAAGGAACAGATCTTATCGAAACGCACATCGCATTGAACGACAGAACAAATGAAGGGTTGAAACATAAAATTCACCCTTGCTTCTCAGTTCAGTATCACCCTGAAGCGAGCCCTGGCCCGGAAGATGCAAACTACCTGTTTGATGAGTTCATTGATTTAATGTACCAATTTAAAAATGTACCAGTTTAACAATAATTAAAATGATCAATTTCGAAAACAATCCTTTAATTGAAAAAACCGTTAAGTTCTCATTAGATATTATAGAGTTCTGTGAATTATTGGAAAGTAAAAAGAAATTTGTTATTGCTAAACAATTATTACGTTCTGGAACAAGTATTGGCGCAAATTCTTTTGAAGCACAAAATCCCTACAGTAAAAAAGATTTTGTGAATAAAATTAAAATTGCTGCTAAAGAGCTTGAAGAAACAAAATATTGGTTATATCTGTGTAAACATTCTCAAAGTTATCCATTTAATGAAAACTTGGAAACACAGATTATAGAAATTGGAAAAATTATTTATAAAATTTTAAGCACAAGTTTATCAAATGAAAACGGACAGTAACATTGTTACACTGTTAGATTGATAAATTGTTACATTTTAAACCCCTATGAAAAGAAACGATATAAAAACAATTTTAGTAATCGGTTCAGGACCTATCATCATCGGTCAGGCAGCTGAATTTGATTACGCAGGAACGCAGGCTTGTCTGTCTTTGAAGGAAGAAGGCTACAAGGTAATTTTGATCAACTCAAACCCTGCAACGATCATGACGGATGTGGAAATCGCTGATAAAGTATATATCGAGCCGATTTCATTACAGTTTGTAAGCCACATCATCAGAAAAGAACGTCCGGATGCATTATTACCAACTCTTGGAGGCCAGACAGGTCTTAACATGGCGGTAGAACTGGAGAAATCAGGAATTCTTGAAGAATGCAAAGTGGAAGTTTTGGGAACAAAGCTTTCTGCCATCAACAGAGCAGAAGACAGAGACCTTTTCCGTGAGCTGATGAGAGAACTGAACGAACCGGTTCCGGAATCTGATATCGTAAACACGGTAGAAGGAGCCCTTGCTTTCGCAGATGAAATCGGATATCCAGTAATTGTTCGTCCTGCATTTACCATGGGAGGAACCGGAGGTGGTATCGCTTCTACAGAGGTTGAATTGAAAGAGATTGCTGAATTGGGACTAAAACACAGTCCTGTTACACAGTGTCTTATTGAAAAATCAATCGCTGGTTTCAAAGAAATTGAATATGAAGTAATGCGTGATGCAAACGACAACGCCATTGTAGTTTGTAACATGGAAAATATAGACCCGGTAGGCGTTCACACAGGAGACTCTATCGTAGTAGCACCTTCTCAGACCCTTTCAGACAGAGAGTATCAGCTGCTGAGAAATGCTTCCCTGAAAATCATCAGAGCGTTGGGAATTGAAGGAGGATGTAACGTACAGTTAGCTTTAGATCCACATTCATTCGACTACTATATCATTGAGGTAAACCCTAGAGTATCCCGTTCATCAGCATTAGCAAGTAAAGCAACAGGGTATCCGATTGCAAAGATTGCTGCAAAGATTGCTGTAGGATTGACTCTGGATGAAATCATGAACCCGGTAACAGGAAAAACATACGCATGTTTTGAGCCGGCTCTTGACTACGTAGTAACAAAATTCCCAAGATTCCCATTCGATAAATTCGAAACAGCAGACAGAAGACTTTCCACTCAGATGAAAGCAACCGGTGAAGTAATGGCAATCGGAAGAAACCTTGAGGAATCTTTACAGAAAGCCATCCGTTCATTAGAAACAGGAATCAAACATTTAGGATTAAAAACCAAGCAGGCTCAGGCACTTACTGCTGAAGAAATTGAAAGACGAATCAGAGTATGCGACGATGAGAGATTATTCATCATCGGGGATGCTTTAAGAAGAGGATACGACTGGGAGCAAATCGTAGAATGGAGTAAAATAGACAAGTTCTTTATCTGGAAACTGAAAAAGTTAGTGGACTTCGAAAAAGTAATCGCTGCAAACAAATTCGATAAAGAAACATTAATTGAAGCTAAGAGACTAGGTTTCGCAGATATCAATATTGCTGTTCTTTGGGATGTAAAAGAGCGTGAGGTTTTCAACTTCAGAAAAGAAAACGGAATCATGCCGGTGTACAAAATGGTAGACACTTGCGCCGCTGAGTTTGAATCTGAAACCCCTTATTTCTACGGAACTTACGAAGAAGAAAACGAAAGTGTAGTTTCAGACAAAGAAAAAATCATTGTACTGGGTTCAGGACCAATCAGAATCGGACAGGGAGTCGAGTTTGACTACGCAACCGTTCACTCAGTATGGGCGATCAAAGAAATGGGTTATGAAGCGATTATCATCAACAACAACCCTGAAACAGTTTCTACAGATTTCTCTATCTCTGATAAACTATACTTCGAGCCGCTTACAGAAGAAGATGTAATGAACATCATCGAACTTGAAAAACCAAAAGGAGTAGTAGTACAGTTCGGAGGACAGACTGCCATTAACCTTGCAGATAAATTAGCCTCTCACGGAGTACAGATCTTAGGAACTTCACTGGAAGATCTTGACAGAGCTGAAAACAGAGACAAATTCGAAAAAGCACTTCAGGAACTGGGAATTCCTCAGCCAAAAGGAAGAACTTCCACTTCGAAAGAAGAAGCGATAAAAATTGCCAACGAAATCGGTTATCCGGTATTGGTACGTCCAAGCTACGTTCTTGGAGGTAGAGCGATGGAAATTGTATACGCAGAAGCAGAACTGGCCCACTACATGGAAAATGCAGTAGAAGCCAGCCCTGAACACCCTGTATTGGTAGACAAATACATGGTAGGAAAGGAAATTGAAGTAGATGCCATCTGTGACGGTGAAACAGTAGTGATTCCAGGAATTATGGAGCATATCGAAAGAGCGGGAGTTCACTCCGGAGACTCTATCGCGGTGTATCCTCCACAGAATATCTCTCAAAGCGAGATTGAGACTTTGGTAGACTATACACAGAGACTGGCAAAAGGATTAAAGGTTATTGGATTAATGAACATCCAGTACGTTCTTTTCGAAGGAAATGTTTATGTAATCGAAGTAAATCCACGTTCATCAAGAACAGTTCCTTTCTTGTCTAAAATCACAGAAGTGCCAATGGCAAACCTTGCAACAAAGGCTATCCTGGGACAAAAACTGAAAGATCTAGGGTACAAAAATGGTCTGGTTCCAAACAAAGAAGGCGTATTTGTAAAAGTACCGGTATTCTCTTTCTCTAAACTAACGAAAGTGGATATCTCTTTAGGCCCTGAAATGAAGTCTACAGGAGAAGTTATGGGGAAAGATACAACCCTTGAGAAAGCACTTTACAAAGGATTGGTTGCAGCAGGAAGAAAAGTTCCTATGCACGGATCTATCCTGTTCACAGTAGCAGATAAGCATAAAGATGAGGCAGCAGCTCTGGCAGCAAGATTCCATGAAGTAGGATTCAGAATCTGGGCTACAGAAGGTACTGCGAAATTCTTTGAAGAAAAAGGAATTCCTTGCAAAATCGGATACAAAATCGGAGAAGAAAGTGTAAATCTTATCGACCTGATCCAGAAAGGAAAAGTTCAGTATGTTGTAAATACCACTACAAAAGGTAAACAAGCTGAAAGAGACGGATTCCAGATCAGAAGAATGAGTGTGGAAAACGGTGTTCCTTGTTTAACGTCAATGGATACGGTAGAAGCAATTCTAAAAGTAATCGAAAGCATGAGCTTCAAAATGGAGACGATGTAATTCGATTAAAATAAATATTCAACCCTACAAGTTATCTTGTGGGGTTTTTGTTTTATTAAATTATTTGTACTGTATATTTAATTTGTATAAATTTAGAAAAATTCAAGAAAACTATATACAAATGAGATTACCTTCAAGATATGAGGATTTACAAGAAGCATATAAAGGACGTTTATTACCAAATAAAAGTCTTATTGATAAAATTAAGTCTGCTGTTAAATCAATCGAAATTAATGGTGGAATAAGATTTTTACCTGTGTATGGAGAAAGTGGTTCTGGAAAAAGTTCTGCCACAATAGAATTAAAAACTCATTTGCCTGAGACACATACTTTTTTATTAGAAAAACAGGAAATTTCAGATAAAGAAAAGCTAATTGATAGAATATTAAATGAATATAGATATAATTTAGGGAAAATTTTAATTCCAATAGTAGATCAATTTGAAGAAAATGTCGCGGGTAAAGAAAAAATACCTTCACAGTTTATTGAATATATAAGCCTGTTTGATAGAAATGAGTTAAAGGAGGTTCCTACAATTTTCATATGGCTGACTACAAGTAAAGATTTTCAAAGATTACTTACTACTGCAACATCTCGTAATAAGAGAATCTTGTTAGCTAGTGAATTTTTTATTGAGGGACCCGAGAAAAATTTATGGACAAGTATAATTAAAGATACCTTTTCTGTCCATAATCATGAAAAAGAATTGGCTGATTATCTTATAATTGATAATGATATTGATGAAATCGTTTTTGAATGTAATACTTTAGGTAGTGCAATTGAAAATGTAGGAAGTAAACTTGCCGAACAAATGGAAGATATTCAGGATTTATCACAGTTTACTGTAATTTTATTTTGGCCAGTATCTGATTCTGTCAGAAATCAAAGAGTAATGCAGTTTTCAAGACCTAGAGATGGCTACAAACTTGATTGGGAGGCTTTTTATAGAGAACTTTCTTCTGATGAAAAATCTCAGTTACCTTTAGAAGTATATAATCGAACTAGACTATACTTTGATATGCGTATTATACCATTTAGAGCTGCAGATTTACATAGACTATGTTCTAACTTAGATTCAAGTGAGATCATTTTAGGTAAGACATACTTGACGAGATTTAGAAATACGCATTTCTTTCATATTATTAGTGAAAACTGGGAAAACTACTCTTATAATCCAGTTAGAGAAAGAGAATCTGATAGAAGCAAAGAAGCAGGAGACTGGTATAAAAATATTACGACCCAGCCTACTAAAATTGGTAGAAGAATTGCTTTAATATTAAAAAGCCTTGGCTTAGAGGCTGTTCATGAAAAAGATATTTCTACAGAATTTAGTACAGTTAGGGCTGATGTTTTTATAAATACATCAAAAGTAAATTCTAAAAAATATATAATTGAGTTAAAAGTCTTTTCCGCTGAAAATACAATGCCGTCAACAATTAAAGATCAAATAAAAACTACTTTGAGGAAACATGCTCTTCTTGCTGGATTTATGAAAAAAAATTAAGAATATATATTAAAAATTATCTTAAAAGTAATTGAAAGCATGAGCTTCAAAATGGAGACGATGTAATTCGATTAAAATAAATATTCTAAACCTCATAGATTTTTGAAATCTATGAGGTTTTTTTATGCCCAAACCTAATAAAATAATACCACAAAAGGGTAATTGACATACGATTTCATACAGAGTACTTTTGGTACGTCATAACAAATGAAAGTTTGATAATACAACTTTCATTATATATAAAAACTCACTCATTAACCTCAAAAAACTATACAAATGGAACCTAATCAATGTACAAAGCTTCTGGAAGGTGGAATTTATACCACTTTGAATGTCGTAAAAACAGGTAATTTTCTTTATGATCTGAAGAAATATTATGAATCCGAAAAATTCAAAGATGATTTTAAAGCTAAGAAATTTTCATTTGGTTTTGAAGCAATTGATTCTACATCAATGGTTAAAAATGTCTTAAACCTTGGAGCTTCCGACGATGAAATTAATAATTTTCAGGAGAAGGTTAAATCACTGGAAACGATTACAGTCTCACAATCATTCTTTGATTCTTTTAGTTTACATACGCCCAATAAAGATGTTATTGAGGGATATGTGAAATGCTTAGAAGTTCAAAATAATAAAAAAGGATTATCAACAGTGGTTCAGGAAGGAGATGAAGGAATAACCATTTATATTTTCTATAACAAAATATCAAGTACGGATCCAAGCCCTGTTGTTGAAGATTATAAAATAACCAACGGGATAGAAATAAGCAAAAGCTTTAATAAAGGCGGTATCCTTGATGACAATAATTCAATTACTTTCAAAAGAAGCGACCCATCCAAAGATATTTTCTTTTTCTTAGACACAGATAAGGGACCTGTAAACTGTTTATTAAATGGGCTTCCTAGTGGATTTAACAAAGATTTTCCTGTAGGCACAATACTTTGCTCCTATTTAAGTTGGGAAGAATTTCAGGAAGTGACGAAAAATAATCTGACAAATCCTGATAAGAACTGGAATAGCAGATATTCAAAATGGGCACCTTGTGACGGAAGAAGAATTGATAGTACTTGTGGATTGGCACGCGCTGCACAAAATTTGAATAATGTCCCGGATTTAAGAGGTGTCTTTCTACGTGGAAATAATATATTTGATTCAAATGAAGCTGGAAATGGCATTCCTCCAGTTCCTCAATATCAAAAAGACCCTTCTGACAATAGGGTACGTGGTAGTATTCAGAAGGATGAGTTTAAGGAACATAATCATCAAATTGTACAACAAACTTTCGGAGGCGCAGTGACAACACCTCTGGCAGTTTCGGGAAATACTTCCGGAGCAGATGGAGATCTTGATGGCTCACAAATTGTTAGTGGTTATGATAGGACTACAGTTCCTTTAATTATTGCCAACGCAGGAGGAACAGAAAACCGGCCAAAAAATATGGCTATCAATTATTTTATAAGAATAAATTAATAACAAAAGCGATTAAAATTATTACTTCCAATGAGCATAAAGTCAATTACGATAGGATTTCTGTGTTGTATTTTGTTAGCAGTGCTTTCAGGATGTTCCTGGTTAACTGATTTTTATATTCAAAACCTGACCGACTCAAAAAAAATAATAAAGATCAATTACACTTATCCCATCTCAAAAGCAATGGATAATGAACCCGGCAGCATTGGATTTAATTATGAACATGGAATACTTTCACCACGGGCTTTTTATAAAATCAAAAATCCAAAGTCTCTTGAAAAAATAGAAGTGAGAGATTCTTCCATTGTCCTTGAGCTTTATCCCAATTCAACAACAAAAATTTACAAAAGCCATAATGGAAGCTGGAGATACAGGATTAAAAGTGTTGAGATTGATGGAACAATATTTTATCCTGAAAAACTGAAGGATAAAAGCAGGTATATCAGTAATCATTATGTGTATAAAATTAATTAGAAGTTAAAAGGATTTAATAAGAATAATCTGGAAATGATTTAGACCTGATAGATTTTTGAAGTCTATCAGGTTTTTTATTACGATAATAAAAACTGCTTAATGAAAACCTGAACGCAATTGATCAAGGAAAATAAGATAACTCCAAGTAATTATCAATCATTTTTATTATATCGGCTTAAAAATACATTTATGTTTACCGAATTATTTATAAATTAGAGCGTTAAAATTCTAATAAAAATTCCACCAAATCAAAATATAACCATGGCAGAATATTACGCAAAATCAAGCAATTCTTTATCTTTTGAGATTACAAGAGAAGAAAAATTAATTGGAAAACTTATCTATACTAGCTGGTTTAAATTTAATGCTGTTATTGAAATTGCCGATGGGCAAACTTATCAGGTGGAGCCAAAAGGTTTTTGGGGAACAACCATTGAGCTTAAAGATCATGAAAGAGTTCTTCTGAAATTCAGAATGAACTGGAACGGAGAAATTGTGGTGCAGACCTATTTTGACGGAGTGAAGAATGGTTATCTTTTCAAACACAGAGGTATTTTTAAAGAATCATTTGTTCTTACTGACCAGGGCGGCGTTGAGTTGATGATTATAAAGCCCCATCTGAAATGGACCTCTATGAATTACGAATATCAGATTACGATCTCTGATGCCTTTGAAACCTTTCCGGAGAAAGAAATTGTGTTAATTAATGCATTACACTGCGCCAATTACTATATGTCTATGATGGCTGCTGCAGTGATATAAAAGATAATGTAAATGCTTCTGACGAAGGAAGAATTTCATTAAAGATAATCAGAAAAATAAATTCAAATATAAGACACAGTCTGTATAGATTGAAATAATTCTAATGCATTAAATAGTTTTGTAATCCCTTAAGCTTTCACAAGTACCTTCATTTCATCGTACCGGCTGCAATTATCTCTTGTATCTGATAATCAGCAGATTTATTTTTTTATGCTTACCGTTGAACATAAAATCACCCTAAAGGGGGATGGTAAACATAAGGTTTTGTATCTAAATTTGTTAGATAAAGATACGGAAACTCATTGAATAGCTGATTGTAGAAATATTGTCATAATAAATTCAATCTGACTGAAAAAATACTAAATTAAAGAGATTAATCAACACAAATTATTACCATGAAAAGACAAACTCTGATAATGTGGATGTTACTTTTTATGTCCGCCTGTATGTTTTCACAAAAAATCCAGATTCGTTTAGATAATGATCGTTCTTTTTCATTTGATAACACTGTTTTTGACAAAAGCATTTATAAAAAAAATCTGGAAGAGGCTTTTATCATTGCAAACGCTGTTTTTAATTCAGTGGAATTTCAATCTTTATATACTGAAAAAAAATTTCCGGGCTGGAATAGATGCAAACCTGAAAAATGTAAGCCCTCAAAAAAAGATTCAACCAAAATTGCAGGTACCGCAATCTATTCAAGATTATATCAAAAAGATAAAGTTGATTGGATAGTCTACTTTAAAGAGAAACACAATTCGGCATTGGGATCTACTTGTCCTGATACAGGAGTAACGACAGCCTACTATAAAAATATTATTGATGATATGCCGGAATTACCCTTGTCCTATGCTATTGCTGTGAATCTGTGCCACGAATATATGCATCAGATTGGTTTTTGCCACCTTTCCAATAAATTTGATGAAGATGATAAAGAAACTCCTGATCAGGAAGGGTATAAAAATGATATTTCCTACAGAGTTGGCTGGGATGCTTATTATATCCTTAAAGAATGGCTGAAGACGGGTAAAAAAATAAATGGACTGTAGCATTTCAAAAACCAAATAGTATGAGAATATTGAAATATATACTGATCTTATTTCCTTCATTTGTGTTTTCACAAATGCTCGTTAATCAGACGGTTCTACCGAAGAATATTCAGATCGGGGTGGCTGCAAAAGCGATCATAGAATTTCAGTACGGCACTCCCAATATTCGGTTTGGTATAAGCACCGGAATTGGGTATATGGCTTTTAATTCATTGCTTCCCGCTCTGAATGCCGAATATACAATCAGTTACGGAGGTTTGAGTACGTATCAGGATACCATCAGGAAACGCTTTTCAAGTCAATTGACGGGTTCATTGTCATTAACCTCCGGCTTCAACAATGAATTCAGGAACAATTCTCTGGAATATATTGCAAACAGGAATAAACCGCTTTATTACTTTACTGACTTGACTCAGCCTTCATTACAGAATCCTTTTAATTCTTCATTTACTTTTGGAACCAACTGGGTTTATCATCTTTCTGCCAACATTCCAAAATGTAAACGTAGACAAAGAGTAGGGTTTTTAGGTTTTAAAATAGACAATTTTCAGTTCGGATATCTTAACGATGGCGGATGGCCAATTGCAAAAATTGGCTTGGGAGACAAAGAGGATAGATATTATACCGGTGGTGGATTTGTCAATATCAATTTACCCATGGATCGTAAAATCAATAATATTAATGCAGGTTTCTACAGGTTTACGGGATATTCAGAACTTGCTTTTGATACAGCGGATGAATTTCTTTTCGGATATGTGGATTATGCTGATCCAAAGCAGAAATATTTTAATCATGGTTTCTGGAATTTCGGGATAGGAAATGCGGAACACTGGAATGGATTTATAAGGCTTAATAACGTTTACAATTTATCCGAAGTTCAGAATATAATCCATTATCTCACAAAAAGCTCTTATCACCAGAACCAAAGACCTTTTTATATTTCAGCAGGCGGCTCATATATTATGTCTAATCTTAATCTGTCCAATCATGAAAAATAGTACATTCCTACTCCTCTTTCTGCTTTCTTTGTTGAGTTGTAAAAGTTTTTATAAACAAACCGAAAAAAAAGTTAAAAGATTAAGTGAGAACGAAGAGATCAGATTCAAAGAGCTCAGCTTATCCAATTTCAGGGTCTATACCCGCCAAGTGAGCAGATATTATACTAAGAAATCATTCTACGGAACCAATAATCCCAACAGATATTCAGAAGTAAAAACCAATGATGTATTATACTTGGATCCGGTGAAATATGAAAAACTGGAACAACAGTATCTATTTATTGATACGGTCAAAAATGATAATGGAGAAAGGAAGGTTATTTTCATAAGCACTATTCAGCCTTATAAAAGTAAAAAAAAGCTGAACTACGATTACCCTTTGTTTGATAAAGAAGAATATATCAATATTAACTTTTTTAATTTTTTTAAATTGGGTTATTTAGATGAACATCATTCAGTAATTACTTTTTATAAGGACTGCTGTCACAAAAGTTATTGGCATTTTAAAAGAAAAGAAGATGGTTCGATACAAATGCAGAGTATTGAATTTGATGAGGAGACAAGATTCGGCAGCGCCAATAAAGAATTCTTTTTAGATAAAAAAACATCTATGCCAATCGAATACAAGCCTTTACAGAATTTCAAGCTCATTATCAATAGTGACCTGATCAGCTCTCCGGAAGGCAAGTGCAGTACTGACATTGCAAAAGAAAATAAAATTTACTTTGATGAAATCAATAAGAGAATGTATTTTCACTTCAATACATATTTTGATTATGAAAATAAGTATAAATGGTTATATTTTAAAGGGGATAGGGTTCTTAATTACTGGATAGATAAATAAAAAGGTTTTGTGTAAAGAAAACCTTTTTATCACTTCACTGCTTCGCATATCAATGTCTGTTATCACAATTGATCGGGAAATCCTTCTCTTTTTGATCTAAAAAGCTAATAGAAGGACAGCCAAAAGACTGGGCAATGAATCCAAAAATAACAGGAGGTTTTCCTTTGAAAAGATGACCTGTATATTGGAAAATATTGGCTTCATCGGCGTCTATACCGTACAGAGGAAGAAATTCTCCACCATCACTTCCTTCAAGACTAAATGTCTTCTCCGCAATTTTTTCTTTACGATCATTAATGACAACCAGTTTACGATCTACAATATTTCCTTCTTGAAGATAGTCCTGCAGATAATAGGTCAGGTTCTCATATTGTGCCTGATAGGTTTTCCCCTGAGCTAATTTTGATTGGGTAAAATATTTTTTTGAAATAGCTGCATCAGCTTTTTGCCATTTCACAGCTTTCATTTTATTGTCTACGAAAGGATTTTTATTCCCAAAATAAGCGATGGCATTATTGTATCGGTCGTAGTCTGTGGTTTTTTGGTGAGTGGCTACCTGAAATCCCATCATATAAGAATCCGGATCTAAATCTTCATCATCTGAATAAGGACTTAAATAAGCTACAGCTTTTAATTGGCTGATCGGCATCCTTTGAAGTTTGTTAGAGCCATATTCATAAATATACAGAGAATCATTTTCCGTGAGCTGAATTCCGTTGAGCAGTTTTTTTCTGCTGGGTGCATCCAGTTCAAAATGCTGGCGTTCCTCATAGGTCATCTGCTTCTGGTTTTTCATAATAGCTGCAGGAATTGGCTGCTCTCCTTTATAGATGTCTGAAACAGAAATGAAAATATCCATATCAGTATTCTTTTCTGCGGATGAAATGATGGACAGACTGAAAATATTAAAATCGGTATAATTAATTTTCTCTTCAGTTTTTACCGTTTTTATAGAATCATTCGATGTTTTTATTTCTGTAGTCACTGTTTTTTTCTCTTCTTTCTTACAGCATACAACAGCCAATGGCAAAAGTAAAAGAGCAGCAACCGTTTTGGGTTTAATGATCTTTTTTAGCATTAAAGTATTTATCATATTCTAATTCATTTTATAATAAGGCTCTGAGAAATATTTGCTGGGTTTAATGTAAGCCATCTTTCTCTCAGCATCAAAGATCCAAATGAATCTGCGGAGCATATCGGCGCCCAGATAACTTACGTTTTGTGTTTTTAGTTCTCCGGAGAAATATCCTGCTGAAACATCTTTAAACACACTTTTTCCCAATTTAAAATAGGGAAGAACAGCTTGTTTGGTCGTTAAAGTTTTACCTTCAGAATTCTTTAGTGTTTTCTCTCCTGTTACCTTTAGCTTTTTCTCCAGATGTTTTTCTTCAGCAAACTCATTGCTGTAAAGAATGGCTCCGGAAAATCCGGATTGTAGAACAAAATAAGCCTCCTGCTGTTGATTTCCATCCAGGATATTATCTGCGGCCAGATAAAAGCTGTCATGATCCAGGATGATGTTAATAGGTTGGTAATCTTTTAGATCCGGCATTTTGTCATAGATCACAAACTGGTTGTTATCGTAATCTATTTTAAATGCTTTACCTTCAAAAATTCCGGTTCCGATTTTTCCGTCTGCCTCGTGACCCGTTAACTGATTGTCAAAAAAACGTGCATTCTTCTGAGTGATTTTTCCAATTTGTACGGTATTGTGGTCGCTGAGTTCTTCTTTGTTGAAAACAATATGATCTGCTTTCCGCTTACTGTCGGGAGAAATTGAATACTCTTTCATGGCGATCTGGAACATCAGATCCAAAGAATCCTTGTTGTTGACAAGGGTCTTGACAATGATATTATTGTGCTTTGTGATCCGGAAGGGTATGGTCTGCTGTGCTTTCATCCCATAAAATCCGGCAGAAAGCAGTATAAAAAGTACTGTTCTTTTAAGCATTATCAGTGATTAGTGTTTTAAAACTTTAAAATTACCTATTATCTTTGGAAAAGCAAATACTAAAATGAGATGGTTGAAAAATTGCTTCAAAGTGGAATCCATTGGGAAAAGAAAGAATTCAAGCGAAATGATTTCCTGAAGATTTCGGGCAGTGCAGATACCTCTATTTATTTTATTGAAAAAGGAAGTGTGCGGATCTTTATGATGGATGAAAATGAAGAAAGGATCATTCGTTTTGGATATACCGGAAATATTATTGTCAGTCTGGATTCCTTTTTATCAGGAAAACCTTCCGATCTTTATATTCAGGCGATTAAAAAAACAAAAGTAAAAATGGCTTCGAAAAAGGATTTTTATGAGTTTGTGCAATCAGATGAGAAACATATGAATTTCTGGATGAATATCCTGGAAGATCTCGTATTACAGCAGCTTGAAAGAGAAAAAGATCTGCTCATCAATGCGCCTGGTGAACGCTTTGAAAGGGTTTTAAAACGAAGTCCGAAGCTATTTCAGGAGGTTCCTAATAAATATATCGCTAATTATCTGAGAATGTCGCCGGAAACTTTGTCCAGACTTAAAAAATCTTGAGTTCAATCAAGATTTAAGAACATCCGGATCAGCATATTTGTATAAAAAAATAATGAAAATTTCAACCTCAGAATTACTGAATGAATTAACAATTAGGACAGAAGGGCATTTACACTTTGCTGAAATGTTGTCTGTAAAGCCGGAACATGATCTGAATTTCAGAACTTCAGCAGAAAGCTGGAGTACATTGGAATGTCTGGAACATCTTAACCGATACGGAGATTTTTATATTCCTGAAATCAGCCGGGCTGTTTCTTCTGCCGGAAAGTCTTCCCAATCCTATTTTAAACCCGGAATTCTTGGAAATTATTTTGCTAAAAGCATGCTTCCCAAAGAGAAACTGAATACAATGAAAACGCTTAAAGCCATGAATCCGATCCACAGCAATCTGGATAAAAGGGTAGTGGATATATTCATTAACCATCAGGGACAATTACTTGAGTTATTGGAAAAAGCACAATATGTTGATCTGGAAAAGACAAAAACCCATATCAGTATTTCAAAACTGATCAAACTGAAGCTTGGAGATACTTTCCGTTTTGTTATTTATCATAATGAAAGACATGTTGAACAGATAAAAAAAATTTAATGCATTAAAAAGAATATATGATTTCCAAAAAGCTTAATTTTAAACGAATGGAAATGATACACCAAAAAAACATATCCACCCCATTGGGAGAAATGATCGCCTGTGCTGTAGATCAGGGAATCTGTCTGCTTGAATTTACAGACCGGAAGAGTATTGAGAGACAGCTGACGGCTTTATCAAAGGCCTTAAAAGCAGAAATGGTAGAAAAGGAACATCGTCATTTTGTGCAGCTGGAAAAGGAATTGAAAGAATATTTTGAGGGAAAAAGAAGTCAATTTGATGTTCCGTTATTTACTACGGGAACAGAGTTTCAGGAGAAGGTCTGGCAGCTGCTGCGTGAAATTCCGATGGGTGAAATAAGAACCTATAAACAGCAGTCAGAAATATTAGGAAACCCTAAGGCAATACGTGCTGTAGGAACAGCCAACGGAATCAATAAAATTGCTATTTTAATTCCCTGCCATCGTGTGATAGGTTCAAACGGTGAGTTGGTAGGCTATGCCGGAGGAATCTGGAGAAAGCAAAAGCTGCTGGAGCTGGAAAAGGCTATTTTATTTTAGAACTATGAAAAACAATTTATTCTTATTTTGTTTTTCATTCCATCCAACTTATAAATGAGAAAACTATTAAGAAAAGTAAATTGTTCAATAGTTGATATTTTACTTTTTACAGGCACTTGGTTAAAAAATATCTTCATAGAAAAATATCGGTTAAAAAAAAATTAACGAAGTTTGTGAAAGCTGTTTTGTTTTGATTTTTGTAATTTTAAACAAAAATTTACACGTGAAAAAGTTAATAATAGCAGTTTGCATTTCAGTTTCAGCATTCAGTTTTGCTCAGGATTATTCTGTACCGGCGGCAAGTCCTCGCCAAAAAGTAGAGCAGCAGTTTTCAATGTCCAAAATCACCATTGATTATGGAAGACCGGGAGTGAAGGGGCGTAAGATCTTCGGAGAATTGGTTCCTTATGGCCAGGTTTGGAGAGCAGGAGCTAACTCTTCTACGAAAATTACCTTCGGACAAGCCGTTAACTTCGGTGGGAAAACAGTGCAGGCGGGAACATATGGATTATTTATCGTTCCTACAGAAAAAGAATGGAAAGTAATCCTGAATAAAGATTTTCAGCAATGGGGAGCTTATACATACGATCCTAAACAGGATGTAGTAGATGTTACTGTGCCTGTTAACAAGCTGGCTGACAAACAGGAGTGGTTTGAAATCACTTTAAATCCTACTGATGAAAATTCAGGTAACCTGGTAATCAAATGGGATATGGCTCAGGCAGAAGTTCCATTGAAACCATCAAAATTAGACACCGTAATCAAGATTTCCGACAAGTTGAAAGAAATCAAGAAAATAGAATCTGATTCTACTAAAAAGAGCTAAATAATGAATTTTTCTGTTCAGCCTGTTTTAGAGAATGAAGAGTTTCAATTAATCCCCTTACAGCAAGGGGATTTCGAATCTTTGTATGAAGTAGCTTCTGACCCGAAAGTATGGGAGCAACATCCCAACAAAGATCGTTACAAGAGAGAAGTTTTTGAAAACTTTTTCACGGGAGCTATGGAAAGTAAAGGTGCTTTCAAAATTATAGAGAAAGCAACCGGTGATGTATTGGGAAGCAGCCGTTATTATGATTTTGATGAAGGAGATAATCATATTTTCATCGGATATACTTTCTACGGAACAAAATCATGGGGAAAAGGTATTAATCCTCAGGTTAAAAAGCTGATGCTGGATTATATCTTCCAGTTTGTAGATAAGGTTCACTTCCATATCGGAAAAGAGAATTTCCGTTCGCAGACAGCTTTGGAAAGATTGGGGGGACAAAAAATAGCTGAAGAAGAAGTGGCTTATTTTGCAGAGCCTTCAAGAACCAATTTTGTTTATGAAATCAAAAAAGAACACTGGACATGAAGAAATATAAAATCCAACAATCACCATTTGTAGTGCCTACTACAGACGGAAAACTGATAGAAGAACATTGGGGAAACTCTACAGGGAATTCTAGTATTTCTATTGCCCATATGATAGCACCTCCGGATTGGAGTGAGCCTCACCAGACTCCTGAATTTGATGAGTTTACCTATATTATTTCAGGGAAAAAGCAATTTGAAATAGACGGAGAGATTGTTGTTCTTGAAAAAGGACAAAGCATCCTTATTGAAAAAGGAGCAAGAATCCGTTACAGCAATCCGTTTTCAGAATCTTGCGAATATCTTGCAATTTGTCTTCCTGCATTTTCTATGGAGCTGGTGCACAGGGAAGAAGAAGGAGTAGATTAACAGAATTTCAAAAATATAAAAAAGGCAAATCTACGGATTTGCCTTTTTTATATTTATTTTAAAATTTCTTTCAGGAACATAAGGGTGTGATTCCATGCTCTTTTGGCCATTGTTGGGTTGTAATCCGGTGATTTCGGATCTGTGAAAGTATGTTTGGAATGGGCATATGTGATAATCTGCCAGTCGGCATTTCCTTCATTCATTTCTTTGATGAGGTTGTTGTAATCATCAGGAGTTACACTTTTATCATCCGCAGGATTTTCAACAAGGATTTTAGCACTCAATGCTTCATTTTTTCGGCTTTGATCTCTGCCCAGACTTCCGTGGATAGAAACCACACCTGCTACCGGAAGATGTCCTCTTGCGGATTCTAAAGCTCCTGTACCTCCAAAACAATAACCAATAACAGCTACTTTATCAGAAACTGCTCCGTTTTTCTTCAGTTGTTCAAGAGCCAGCGAAATTCTTTTCTGGTATTCCTGAAAATTCTGTTTGTAATACCCTGAACTCTTTGCTGCAGATTCATTGTCAGTGGGAATTTTTCCTTCACCGTAGATATCCGCGATAAAAGCAATATACCCTTGCTTTTCAAGTTCAATGGCTGCTGTTTTAGCTTCTTCGTCAATACCTTTCCAGGCTGGAAGAATCAGTACTCCGGGCAGTTTTTTACCTGCATTGGAAGTGACGAGGCCATTCAGTTTCTGTGAACCGTCCTGATAGGAAACAGGTTTAAGTTTCTGGCTGAAAAGGTTTCCCGAAGCCGTAATCATTGCAGTTAATAAGATAGAACGTATCATAAGTAATGGTTTGTGAATTAGTAGGTTGTAAAACAGATTAAAAGTAAGAAAATATTTAAAGAATTAAACCTTTACTCCCAATTCATTCAGTTCTTTTGTTAAATCTGTATCCGGAAAAACCTGAATGGTAATGAATCCCAGCGATTTTGCCATTTTAATATTCTTTGTATTATCATCAATGAAAACCGATTCTTCAGCCTTGATATTGTATCTGTCTAACAGAACATGCCAGATTTCAGGATCTGGTTTGATCAGTTTTTCTGTTCCTGAAACTACAATTTTACCTTCAAAAATCTCGAAAAAATCATAGTTTTCCAGGGCGTAAGGGAAGGTTTCTTCGGACCAGTTGGTCAATCCAAATAGCTTATAATCTGTATTTTTAAGTTTTCTGAGAACTTCAACGTTTTGCGGAATATCGCTTTTCAGCATTACTGTCCAGTTGTCATAGAAAGCGCGGATTTCTTTTTCCCACTCAGGAAATTTCTTTACCTGAATTTCTGTTCCTTCGGCAAGGCTTCTTCCTCGGTCCTGTTCAATATTCCATTCATCCTGTGCGATATTTTCAAGGAAGTATTCCATTTTCTCGTCATCATTAAAATAATCTTTGAAATAATATCTCGGATTCCAGTCCATAAGTACTCCTCCGAAGTCGAATATGATATTTTTTATTTTCATAATACTTAATATTGTTGTGAATTACTGCTATTTTTATGAACCACCCCGTCAAAAAATTTTTTAAATTTTCGCCACCCCTCCAGAAGAGGGGAATGATCACGTCTTCAGTTGTAATCATTGTGAAAACGGAAATGATTTTGTATTTTTTATTTATTCCGGTCTGTAAAACTGGTACTGGCCGTCTTCATAATAAGCATTGATATGCTGAAGTCCGTTGGTCAGAATAATTTCCTTTGCTCCGATAACAGAATTGTATCTGGCGGTTTGCTCAAATGTTTTTTCCGTTAGTTTGATCTGCGGCGCTTTACATTCAATCAGAATGACGGGTTCTGTTTTTTCAGTAACCAGCAGATCAATTCTTTTGGTAAGACCATTCAGAACAATCTTTTTTTCGGTAATCAGAGCCGATGTGGAGTAGGATTTTACGATAAGATAATAATGTATCCAGTGCTGTCTGACCCATTCCTCAGGAGTGAGCAGAAGATAAGTTTTGCGAACCAAATCATAAATAAAAAACTTATCTTTGTCTTTCTTGAATTTAAAATCAAAAGTTTCCTGAAAATTCAGTTTTGGAAGTTCCATTAATAAGATGAAAGAATTAGATTTAATCCTCAAAAATATTAAAAATAAAGAAGTTTTACCTATTTATTTTTTCCACGGAGAAGAAGCTTACTTCATTGATGTTGCGGTAAAAGCCCTTGAACATAACTTTTTGGAAGAAGATGAAAAAGCTTTCAACCAAACCGTTACTTACGGAAAAGATACCTCTTACCAGGAAGTTCTTTCTCTGGCAAGACAGTTTCCGATGATGGGAGATAAGCAGGTGATTATTGTGAAAGAAGCTCAGGATTTACGATTCAATGAAGAGGAAAACAGAATTCTGGAATCTTACGTAGATAACCCTGTTCCTTCTACAGTTTTGGTTTTTGCTCATAAGCACAAGAAGCTGGATAGCAGAAAAAAGGCGGCCAAAGCCCTGGATAAAGCCAAAGCCCTCTTCCTGAGTGAATCTGTAAAGGAGAGCCATCTTCCGAAATGGATTTCGGATGAATGTGCAAAGCTTAAAATCAATACAGCTCCCAATATTTCTCATCTTCTGGCAGAATATCTGGGGAATGACCTTTCAAGAATTGCCAACGAACTGAACAAACTGAAGATGATTCTTAAAGAAGGAGAAATTCTTGACGGAACAATTGTTGAAAACCATATCGGAATCAGTAAAGAATACAATATTTTTGAGCTTCAGAAGGCTTTGGGAACTAAGAACGCCAATGCTGCTTTTAAAATTGCTCATTTTATGGGTAAAAATCCGAAGAATAATCCTTTTGTCATGATGCTGGCAAGCCTTTACAATTATTTTTCAAACGTTATTATTTATCAGACGATGGCAGGACAGTCTCCGCAGACGATTGCTTCACAGATGGGAGTGAATCCTTATTTTATCAAAGACTATGCAGAAAGTGCCAGGCTTTATCCTCTGAAACATGCCACTAGAGTCATCTCTATTCTCCGTGAATTCGATATGAAAGGAAAAGGACTGGGAGCCGTAAATATGGGAGAAGCTGAGCTGATCAGAGAACTGGTGTACAAGATCATCAATGTAGACAAGATTAAAATGAAGGTGTGAGGCGAGCGATGAGCTAGCGGGATGTAAGATGCGCAATTTGAGGTATGATGGTAAGAGAAATGAAAACAGAAATGTTAAATTTATACCAACCCGAACCTCGGAACAGCTACCATCGAAATTCAACATATCAGATATTGACAAGTATCATTAAAATAACTTTAAAAAGAAATTAAAAATTCCGAAATTAGCGGTCTAATTCAAATTAAATCTTTTCGAACAAAGCAAATTATGGAGCAAAACATTTTAGATTGTGTGATCGTTGGATCTGGGCCTTCTGGTTTCACAGCTGCTATCTACGCAGCAAGAGCAGACTTAAAACCTGAATTGTTTACAGGTTTGGAGCCGGGCGGACAATTAACTACAACTACGGAAGTGGATAACTTCCCAGGGTATCCAGCCGGGATTACAGGTCCTGAAATGATGATGGATCTGCAGAAACAGGCAGAAAGATTTGATACCAAAGTTCATTACGAAATGATCACTAAAGCTGAATTCTCCAGGGAAGCAGGCGGTGTTCACAAATTATATGCAGGAAACAAAGAGATCCTTGCCAGAACAGTAATTATCTCTACAGGAGCTACTGCAAAATATTTAGGGCTTGAAGATGAGAAAAAATATGCAGGCGGTGGTGTTTCAGCTTGTGCTACGTGTGACGGTTTCTTCTACAGAGGAAAAGACGTTGTGGTAGTAGGAGCAGGAGATACAGCGGCAGAAGAAGCTACTTACCTTGCAAAACTGTGTAAGAAAGTAACATTGTTGGTGAGAAAAGATGTTTTCAGAGCTTCAAAAGCAATGGTTCACAGAGTGGAAAGTACTCCGAATATTGAAGTGAAATTTCACCATGAATTAATCGGGATTGAAGGAGAAAACAGCCTTGTAGAAAGAGCGGTAATCATCAATAACCAGACTCAGGAGAAATCTACAGTAGATGTGGAAGGGATTTTTATCGCAATCGGTCACAAACCGAATACGGATATCTTCGTTGGCCAGGTAGATCTTGATGAGAACGGATATATCGTAACTGAAAAAGGTTCTACAAGAACCAATCTTCCTGGAGTATTTGCGGCAGGAGATGTTCAGGATCATATTTACAGACAGGCTATTACAGCTGCAGGAAGCGGATGTATGGCGGCAATGGATGCAGAGAAATATTTAGCTGAATTACACTAACCTTATTCAGCTTATACAATACAAAGCGTGCCCGATGGGTGCGCTTTTTTGTTTATTTATGGATTCTTTTTTAACACAACGTATTTTATTATTAATTTTTTGTCAGGTAATCGCAAAGAAGTCAATTTTTTCTAATCCTATCTATAGTTTTTAAGGCACAAGAACATTTCGACTTCGCTCAATATGAGATTTTCAGCAAAGAGTATACGGTATCAATTTTATCAGAGATAAAATCCTGGTGCCTTAAAAGGGTCTTCATATTTCTATTTCTTGCGCCTTTGCACTTTCCAGCAGTATCCATCAAAAATTTAATCAGAATGGTGAAACAACTAACAAAACATTGACATATTTGTGAAACGGCAAAACGATCCTGAATTTGCATTCCATTAGAATTGTAAAATTCCTAAATTTGGCTTCTAATTAAAAACAAAATGGAAACAAAAATCATAAAAGTTACACATGTTACCGGAACCTACATTATTGAAGTTCCCAATGGAGCGCTTAATGATATGAAAACCCAATTGGACAAATGCCTTAACGATGAACAGGCTGCTATTGTAGTAAAGGGAGAAGATGGAGACCAGTTTGTATATCCGTCTGATTTTTAAAAAACAGCTTCATTTCTATTGTTGATCGGTAATAAGCAGCCTTTCACAGATATAAAATAAAAACGGCTTCCAACGGAAGCCACTTTTTATCCTTTATGTAGGGAGAGACTATCTCTTTTTGTATTTTGCATTTTCTGCTTTTAAAGTCTCTATCTGCTCTTTCAGAAGATTAATGTATTCCTGCTGGTTTTCTAAAAGATAATTTGGAACATTACAATTATAGATGCCAGACTGATGAAATGAACTAGTATCATTAAATGTTATGTTTTCATTTTTTTGTACAACATTCGGTTCTTTCTCTTCCTTAATATCTTCTACAGAAACCTCCAAAGCTTTGGCCAGTTTTTCCCATTCGTCATCAAATATTCTGACATCTCCACTTTCTTTTCTGCTGTAGTTGGAGACATCTGTGGCAAGAAGATCCGCAATCTGCTGTTGCGTATAGCCTTTCTGTTTTCTTAATGTTCTTAGTTTTTCCATTGTTATAGGATACCTGTGTTTTTACAAATGTAGTGAAAAAATAATACTATAGAATCAAGATAATTTCTATGTGGGATGGAATTACTAAATTTTCCTATAATTTATATTTTATAAAGAAAAGAATTATATTTGAGAGAAACCAAGAAAGAAAATTAAATGAATAGATTAATCATTGTAGGAAATGGGTTTGACCTTGCACATGGATTGCCCACATCATATTCTTCATTTTTAAATTTTATTTGGCAGGAATTCCATCAAACAACAACTAACCCATTATTTATGGAATTATTTGAAATTGACGAGATGCACTTGTCTACAAACGGACTGAGTTATCAAGACTATAAAGATTTTTGTAGTAAAATGAAATTTAATTATAGGAGTAGTAACTATATGTTTAAAGATTCTCATTATGGTTCTACAAGTTTTAACCTTTTTTATAGAAACACTTTATCTTTTGATGAAGATTATAAAAAAGTATTTTCCTTTAAGAATAAATTTTTTGAATTAATAACAGTTAGACAGGCAATTAATTGGGTAGACATTGAAAACTCTTATTACCAAGTTTTGATATCATTAATTACAGGCGAAGGAAAATATATGCATATAGGCACTGTTAAACAGCTAAACGAAGAATTCACTTCAATAAAAAATCTTTTAGAATATTATTTAACTGAAAAAATTGAAAAAAAATATCAGCTTAGTACTTCTTATTCTCATTGTGAATCTATTTTAAGTTTATTTGAATATAAGTTTAAAAATTTGAAATCACAATATAATGAGGATAATCCATTTTATTTAGAATTCCCACCCGACTACAGAAAAAAACTCGAAGATTTTGATTATTTATTTTCAGAAGGATACATCGATAAATCAAATAGCGCTTATGAAAATCTCTTTTTGGATTTCAACTATACTTCCAATGTAGAAAACTATGTTACTAATTTAAATTTTAAAAATTCAAGATTTTTTGGTGAATCTTCACATATACAAATTCATGGTCAATTAAATGATGTTATTAATCCAATTAATTTTGGTTTTGGAGATGAGATGGATGATCATTATAAGTTTTTGGAAAATACAAATGATAATGATTTTCTTGAAAACATTAAATCTTTTATGTATTTGAATAATTCTAATTATAGAAAATTATTAAACTGGATTGAAGCTGATGATTATCAAATATATATTATGGGGCATTCTTGCGGACTTTCAGATAGGACATTATTGAATACTTTATTTGAACATAATAATTGTAAATCTATAAAGATTTTTTATTATAAGGGAAAAGATGGATCAGACAATTTTAAAGAATTATCTCAAAATATATCAAGACATTTCAATAAAAAATCATTGATGAGACAAAAGGTTGTCGATAAAACACTATCATTACCTTTGCCACAAAATGTAAGGTATGATAAAAAGACTATTTAGACAGGATAATTTTTATTTATATATTATTTTCTATAAAAAATAATTCCCCTGATTCCTAGTCTATTATTAAGTTTTGTTAAAATTTGTGTGGGAAAAGTTTTGCAGAAATTAAAAATCGTTCTATATTTGCACCACTGAAAACAACGGTATAGCCGGAGTTTAGGGAGAGTTGGCAGAGTGGTCGATTGCGGCAGTCTTGAAAACTGTTGACTGTAACAGGTCCGGGGGTTCGAATCCCTCACTCTCCGCTTAGGGAGACGTTTATTTTTTTAACGTCTCCTTTTTTTGTGCCCTAAATTGCTTGATTTCCGGGCGGCAAAGGGAGGGGCTTCTTATTCATATAGGTAGCTAAACTACATATAAAAAGCTGGTACAACTTTTAAAAAGGGTCTTCACATTCTTGATAAAATCAAAGTTCTATCAATATAATTTTAAATCACATATCTGTAAATCATAATAACGCACAAGTTGGCATAAATCATTTATTGACAACTGGTTAACATGATGAAATTTTTCTCTTTAGAATGATTTATATTGTTATATTAGCTATCTAATTTAAAATATTACAAAAATGAAAAAATTAAAAAAATTATCTCGAGAAAACCTTAAAACAGTAAAAGGAGGGCAAGTTTGGTATGCAGAAACTTCTTGTGGTGTACAAGCCACTACAACTCAGGATTGGACTGCTGAACAAGCAAATGCTTGGATGGAAGCTCTTGAAAAAAACTATTGTAAGCCAGCAACACATAGTGGTCCTAGTCAAAACTTAGCTTAATTAATCTAAATTTATGCACTTATGGTAGATAACTTCCACTATAAGTGCAATTTTTAATAAAAATCCCTATGTATAAACATAAAAGGTTACTTCAACTATTCATTTTACTTTATAGTATTTTATTTTATGCTCAGCCATACAAACAAGATTCTTTGCATGGTGATTTTACTTATCAGCTAAAAGCTAAATTTGATACTCGAACTGATAATAGACATGAAGAACTGTTTTCATTGCAAATAGGAGATAATCGTTCTTTTTTCGTTAGTACTCAATCACTGAAAGGAGATTCAGTTATGGCAAATTCAAGAACATCTACAACTAATGCCGATGGAAGTGTAACTCTTAGTTTCAAAAAGGGGGTAGTGATTCCAAAAACAAATTTATCCTTTACAATAATACAATCAAATGAAAATATACAATATTTCAGATTAGTTGGAATGTCATTACTTACCTATAAAGAACCAATAATAAGGAATTGGAAACTTATTAATGAAACACAAGTAATTAACACAATTAATTGTAAAAAAGCAGAAGTTACATTTAAAGGAAGAAATTGGATTGCATGGTATTCTCCCGAAATACCTTTACCTTATGGTCCTTACAAATTTAGTGGATTGCCTGGATTAATAATTAAGATAACAGATGATAAAGGAGATTATAGTTTTGAGCTTGTAAAATCTGTATCTGATTCTAAATTAAAACGAAAGCTAGTTAATGTTAGGAAAAGTAGTTATACTGATGCAATAGAAACAACACAATCAAAACTTAAACAAGCATTAAGGAATGCAGATGCCAATGCTGCTGCTGTACTTGCAAGCTATGGAACCACAATCACAAAGGGACAGGATATGGTAAGACAAAGAGAAAAAGATAGAGAGGAAAATTTAAAGTATGAAAATCCAATAGAGCTACCAGAATAATTAAGATTAAAATCCAATCTGCTCTGTTTTTAATAACTAATTGACAATCATGTGGTTAATATGTAAAACAGTGGCTTTATGTTATTACGAAGTATTTCAAGATAAAAAATTCCCTCCAAATTGTTGAGGGAATTACTTTGTCTAACAAGTTGTAGAAGGTTTATGCCTGTTTCTGAATTAATAAAGAGTTTTTATCAGTAATTTGCACTTTTCATGCAAGACAACCATCAATTCATCTTTTCTTCTAATTCCCGCTTCAAAGTAGAAATCCGCTCATCTTTATCCTTATGATGCCAGCCCGGAGCATTGAATATATACCCCAGTTTCGCTTTCCATGTAGGTGCATTCCGGACATCCTTTATCATATTTCCAAACTCATCAAAGACGATATGAAAAACATTATAAGTATGGATGTTATGATAGATTCCGTAATCCGTCGTTTTCTTTTCTTCCGCTTTGTACGTGCCGAAAAGATGATCCCAAATCATCAAAATACCTCCATAGTTATTATCTAAATCCTCAATTTTTCGGGAATGATGCACCCGATGGTTGGATGGAGAATTGAATACTTTATCGAACCACCCTAATTTTCCAATAGCATTGGTATGCGGCCAAAACTGAAAAATCAAATTAAACTGATGCATCATAGCGATCATAATAGGATGAAAACCAATGATGATAAAAGGGATATACCAAATGTCCCGATATATGATTTCAAACCATCCCTGACGCAATGCAATAGCAAGACTCAAATGAGTAGCCGAGTGATGATTGACATGACCTGTCCAAAATAATCTGATTTTATGACTCAACCGATGATGCCAGTAAAAGCCAAAATCCTGAACAATCATAACCAATAACCAAAGCCACCAGTGATCTGCATGCCATTTTAAAGTGAAGAATTTATTGAAATCTTTGATCCCGAAAATATCAGTAAGCCTAAAATGATTGTAAATCCAAAAAAAGTAGGATAATGAAATAGCTTTCATCCCAAAGTCTAACATTACTGCCCCTATCCCCAATCCTATACTCGATACATTATCTTTGATGAGTCTTTTTGTGAATACTTTTTGAGGAATCTGATACAAAAATATCTCCCCTAATATCAACAAGATAAACACAGGAATAAAATAAGTAACAGGATCAGTAAAATCCGATGGACAGAATAGGCCAATACTATGAAAAAAACGGTTATCTTTTCTTTTCATAAGTCTTGGTTTTATCGAATAATTCTGTTCTTTTTTTCAATACCAACCACTCCCAACACCAACATCAATTGGGCTAAAACATAAGTGATCATCACAACAAGTTCTTTCCCAATACTATGCTGTACGAACATATTAATGGCCAATACGGAATCTGATATTATAAACAAAACAGCTCCCAGGATTAATAATGAAGAATACGTACTGATACTAAAATACAGCATCGTAGCAATGGTAATTCCGTAAATCACCACGGGGATCTTCATTTCGTTTAAATAAGGATATATATAGTAAATAAATGAGCCTAAATATAGAAGAACAAAGGGAAGCCAACTCCATACATTTTTCTTTTTAATCTTTAAAAAATAAATGATGTAACAAATATGAGCCAACAAAAAGCTTCCCAAACCGGGCATAAATCCCCATCCAAATAACAAAAACACATCACCCAAAAAGCTCAAAATTAATCCAGATAAAAACCATTGGTTGATCCGAAATACATTTTGTTTAGAATAAGTAAAATACAACCAGATAATAATAGGTAATAACAGTGGCTTGGTAAAAAATCTCCAAGAACTATTATCCATAGCAATAAATACTAAATCAAATCCAAAAACAATGGCAAGAAGGACTAATAACAATTTGATATTGACAGATTTCTTCATTGTATTATTTTATTACAATTTTTTAAATATCTTTTTTCTTGTTACAATATGGATATATCTCAGGTATGCACCAAGTCATTCTATATTTGACACTTAGCTCAGATTGTTAAATTACAGATAAAATTAAGATAAAATACTTTTGAATTGTAAAAATGCAATGCATTACACTTTAGTTTGTTTTATATTTTAGAAATAGACTATTATTAGAAATATTATTTAAGTTATACAGGATAGTCATATCTTTTCCAAAGTAATTTTCGAATTTTTTGGAAAATTCTTCATCCCTGAACTTTAGGATTGTATGACTACTATTAAAAGTGGTGAATATTCTAAGGATCAGGATTTTGTGTCACCAATGCTGAAAAAATGACATAAAACCGGAAAAAATTTCATACTCAATCAAATGGTATTTTTTTTGTAATTTTTTACATACAGCTGGCCAGCTGACGTGTTTTTTAATGATTGTTAAACTTAATTAAAAATGATTGCAATGAATAATCTAATAAGAAGAAACGGAAACAGCAATTTGGGCTTTTCAAATGTCTTTGATGATTTTTTTGGTCGTGAACTTTTTAACTGGGGCAATAACAATTACTCATCTACCAGTACAACCGTACCATCGGTAAATATAAAGGAGAACGGAGAGGCTTATGAAGTTCAGGTCGCAGCACCAGGCATGAATAAAAATGATTTTCAGATCAGGCTGGATGGTAACCTGCTTACTATTTCATCAGTGAAGGAAGATCGTAAAGAGACAAAAGATGAAAATTTCACAAGAAGAGAATTCAGTTACCAATCTTTCCAGAGAAGTTTTGAGCTTCCAAAAGATGTTGTGGATCAGGATAATATTAATGCAAAATATGAAAATGGGCTTTTAATGTTAACCATCCCGAAAAAGGAAGATGCGAAACAGAAACCACCAAGAATGATTGAAATATCATAGAAATAACTACAAAATTGGCTGCCAAAACAGTAGCCAATTTTTTTATAATTTTTGAAAATACAGATTAACTTAAGAGGCTGTCCGAAAAGTTTGGACAGCCTCAATTTTTGCTGATTTTATTTGTAACCCAATATAGGAGGAGTATATAAATATCCGAATCTCTGAAAGTGCTATTGACTTTTCTTAAAAAAAGGTTTCAGATTCAATTTTTTATACCATTTGAACAATGAGAAGAACAGTTCTGCTGTGAATGAAATTTAATCAGAGAGGTTACTTTGAAAATTTTTCTATTAGAATCAATGCCATAAAAACATCACAAAAAACAAACATGCTTTTTTATTAAGATTACTCATGATACCATTTCCTTTTCAATAGTACACTCGCTTTTACCAGAAGTATTAATACCGGAACTTCTACCAAAGGACCAATTACTCCTACAAATGCCTGCGGTGAATGAATTCCAAAGACCGAAATTGCAACAGCAATGGCCAGTTCAAAATTGTTTCCGGTAGCGGTAAAGGCTATAGACGCATTTTTATCATAAGGGATTTTCAATGTTTTGTTGATGATAAAACTTACAAAAAACATCAAAACAAAATAGATAACCAATGGGACAGCCACTGTAATTACATCCATTGGTAATTCCAGTATTTTAGAGCCTTTTAAGCTAAACATCAGTACGATGGTAAATAATAAAGCGTACAGTGTAACAGGAGATATCTTAGGCACAAATTTTCTGTTGTACCAGTCTGCACCTTTTGATTTTATCAGAAAATACCGTGTGAGAAAGCCTGCCAGAAAAGGAATTCCCAGATAAATCAATACGCTTTCTGTAATGTCTTTCATGGAAACATTTACATTAAAACTTGCGATACCCAGTTGATAAGGAAGTACATTGATAAACAGCCATACCAGAAAGCTATAAGTAAATACCTGAAAGATACTGTTTAAAGCAACCAGCAAAGCTGCATATTCTCTGTTACCTTTAGCGAGATCATTCCAGACAATCACCATGGCAATACATCTGGCCAGGCCGATGAGGATCAAACCTGCCATATAATCAACTTGATGTCTTAAAAACAGGATGGCAAGACCAAACATCAGAACCGGACCAATGATCCAGTTGAGCAATAAGGAAATTCCGATTACTTTTTTATCTTTAAAAACCAATGGCAGGAGAGAGTAGTCAACCTTAGCCAATGGCGGATACATCATTAAAATGAGTCCAATAGCCAGAGGAATATTAGTAGTGCCAACCGACTGTGAATTGATAAGAGTAGGAATAGACGGGAAAAAATGTCCCAAAGCAATCCCTATACCCATCGCAAGAAAAATCCATAAGGTAAGATAACGGTCAGGAAATTGTAATCTGGGCTGCATGATTATCTTTTGATTTTAGAAAAAACATAAAACATTTCTTGTGCAATTTGTAAGCTTCTTTCAGTATATATTGCTCCCTGTTCCGGTGTGTTATCTGAAATCTTAGGATCTTCAAATGTGATCGGAATTCTTTTTTCTGCACCGGGAATAAAAGGACATCCGCCATCTGCCTGCGAACAGGTCATAATTGCGGCAAAACCGGATACAGGATTGAACGGACTGTCGTATTTTTTTGAAAAAACTATCAATGGAAGGCTGTTGTCATCATATTTTATTGCAAATACTGGGTTGGCTGTAGCAGCAATGCTGAAAACCGAAAAGCCCTGTTCTGCTAAAACTTCTGCGATCTTAGGAAATAATGCTGTTGTTTCCGTTCCTCCCGAATAGCAGTGAACTTCCGGAATCGCAAAGAAAGAAGCGGCTGCCTGTGCCCATATCTGTGCCAGATGGCTTCGGCGGGAATTGTGAGTACAGATAAAGTTCAGATTGACCTCTTTGCCGTTATCTGTTTTTTGCTGAATAAAGCGGATCAATGGCTGCAGAATCTCTTTTCTAGCGGTATCTGTATTTTCCCATTTCAGAGATTGAACCGTGTTTACTAATTCTTGATACATGATATTTTAATAGAATTAATTAGCAGCATCCTGATCCCGGAGTGCAGGCTGATGTAGAGTTTACGGATAATTCAGACAGATTTTTCTTTTGTTTTTCAGCAGGAATTCCGCAGGCTTCCTGGGCAAGGCAGGCTGTTGTTTTGTTTTTCAGAACGAAATTTTTTCCGTTAAATTCAAGATCATATTTTCCAATCGTTTCTCCCTGATATTCAACTTCAATTTCCGAGTCTTCTATTCCAAGTTTTTCTTCGGAAAGCTGAATGATATGAAGTAATTTTCCCGGTTTCAGACGGTGTTCGTAATCATCCGCATTCCATAGCTGGAAGCTGACTGTTTTTTCATTTCTAATTACTCCGCCGCAATCGATAAATTTTTTTATAATCTGCCCCACTTCTGTTACATGGAAATGTTCAGGAACAAAACTTCCGTTTTCTAATTGAAATTCAACATTTTCCAGTGCAGGTAGAATTTCTTTGATTTCTGATAGTCTCATAATAGATTAAAATTGAGTGTTATAATTTTTTAATGTTATATTGCAATATTACGATGTATTTATTTAAAAAAATGCCTTTAACAGCATTGTTTTATAGTAACATCCTGATTAAAAAACAGGTTGAATTCATTCTGAAACTGTTTCCAGGTATTTTCATTAATACAGTAACAAATTGACTTTCCTTCAATTGAACCCTTAATAATTTCAATATTCTTCAGCTCTTTTAAATGCTGCGAAATGGTGGCCTGAGCCAATCCGAGTTCTTCAACGAGATCATTACAGATACATGCTTTTTGATTAATGATGTACTGTAAAATTGCGATTCTCGCCGGATGTCCCAAAACTTTAAGAAGAGAAGCCAGCTTATTTTGTTCTTCTGTATAAATTTCTGTTTTAGTAACTCCCATTGTTTTATTTTTATATTGCAATATTACGATGATAAATTAATATAACCATGAAAAAACTTGTTAATTTCAGATGTATAGAATTAAGTTATTGAATTTTAGTGCTTTAAAATCATTCTGTCATGAATGTAACGTTGAAAATAAAAAAGATGAAGCGGAAGCAGACTTCATCTTTTGGCTTGTTGTTATGGCACACTAATCTTTTTACCCTGTTCCGGGAAGATATAATTTATTTTTAAAGGATTGTTTTTCAATAATTCCTTTTTGATGAGTTCAGGATTATCACCTGTAGGTTTTCTATGGGTAACTACGACATTGAGACCTTCAAGGCTGCTTTGTCCTGTCTTTTCTTTGAGTTTGCTCAATTCCTCAATCAGCAGATTAGGAGTAAGATGTCCGAAAAGCAGATGTTCCGGCTGGCTGTTGGGAAAAGAGACTTCAATTAATATCGTATTGAGCTGTCTTTTTTTAACAAGAGGAGCTATTGTATTCCAAAGGTGATCCAGACGGTCAGATTTTTCTATACGGTCTGCACCCGTATCTCCCAGATAAAGCAGATAATGACTATCTCTTCTTACCAATGCAGCACTGCTTTTATACGGATTTACATGGCTTAGTTCATAGCCTGTGATGAAAAAAGGTGTTTTAGGTGCGGGAATTTCGGTTCCTTCCTGAAGTTCATTGTAATGGTATTTTCCAAGGATGGGTTTTTGTCCCTGATCTGCAAAATTGATCCAGGTATCTGTGATAAAATAATGATTCTGTAAAATCTGAATCACAGGAGCTATAGCAAAAATATCTTTCTTGGAATCTGCCGGAGAATTGATGATAAGGCCTGATAAATGATCCAGATGACCGTGTGATACAAAATATCCCTTTATCTGATCTTTCAGAACTGTTTCTGCTGATCCCTGAAGACTTTTCAGTTCAATTGCTTTTCGGATTCCTGCATTTACGGTACCCGCATCAAGGCAGAGAAAGGCATTGTCTTTCGGAGTGCCTACCAGATAGGATGATAAATTGTCTTCCTGCTCACCACCATATATTCCTAAGGGAATGACATCAAAATTTTGTGCCTGGCAAACAATATTCAGAAGAACCAATAAAGAAAGTGCTGTTTTTTTCATAATACGTATAATAGAAAACCATCTTTTTCGGGATGGATAAAGCAAATTTACGTTATTTTCTGAGGATTGAAGCCCTGTATCTGTAAAGCCTGCGGAAAATGAGCAGGCTTTATTTTGACTGTTATTTTACTGAGGTTGCTGCTGGGTTACACAATGAACCATTCCTCCATTGGCGAATAAGTTACGGCAATCGATTCCAACTACCTGTTTGCCAGGATACAGCTGCTGGATGATATGGTTGGCAACCGCATCATTCGGATCATTATAATTAGGAACCAGTACACGGTTATTGGCAATATAATAATTGATGTAAGAGGCACGACCTACATTTTTTCCGTAAGTAGTAATGACATCATTTCTTGTTAAAGGCACTTTTACAAACTGATAAGCCGCTCCGGTTTTTGTGGTAGCATCATACAGTTTATCAATATCTCCATTGGAAACCTGCCAGTAGGAAAGATCATCGGGAGTCATTGTAATAATGGTAGATGAATTGGCAAATCGGGCAAACCCGTCAATATGCATGTCTGTGATATCAAGGCCGGCTTTTCCGTTCAACCAGATAAATTTGGTTACTCCGAGATTTTTAGTAAATATAGCTTCTGCCTGTTGTTGGGTCATTCCAGGATTTCTGTTATTATTCAGGATAGAGCTTTTGCAGGCCATCAAAACTCCGTTTCCGTCAATTTCCACACTTCCTCCTTCATTGATCATCACTGAGTTAAGATTGATTTTTGGAATGTTTGTATCTGCTGATATTTTAGAAGGAATTGCATTACATTTGCTGTAATCTGCCTTGTTTCCCCAGCCGTTAAACCCCCAATCCTGAATAAATAACTGTCCGTTCTGATCTTTTACGTAAATAGGGCCGTTATCTCTTACCCAGAAATCATCCGTTGGATAAATTTTGAAGTTGATGTTGCTAAGAGGAACTCCTGCAGTGTTGAGCAGCCCTGTAATACGATTCTTTTCTGTATTGTTATAAGCAATAATGTGAACTTTTTCACTTTTTACAAGCTCTCTGGTCATTGCTATCCAGGTGGCATCCAGACGGTTTCTGTAGGTAGTTCCATATTGATACTGGTGTGGCCACTGAAGCCAGGTTCCTTCATGGGGAGCTGATTCTTCAGGCATTTTGTAAACAGTTGTTTCCGGATTTACCATACCCGGTATTTCTGTTAATTCCGCTGATGAGCAGGATAATAGAAGAAGAGGTAATAATGGGAACATAATTTTCTTTTTTTGCATAACTGATCTATTTTTAACAGAGCAAAATTAGATCGATTGTTTTTCTTAAAGTTGTCCCAAATTGACAACTTACTTCAAAGGTAATAAAATATAGGTCAGCTGCTTTTCCTGATCATCTTCGTTTTCAGCATGCCTTTCATACTTTTCGATGATAGGAGTGTGTGAAAACTCAAGACCTGAATTAAAAATCCAGCGGGAATAGATCTTCGTATAGGTGTCGTCTATTGTTTCGTAGCTTCCGGAATGGGTAAAGCGGGCGTATTTGCCTCCGAATATCATTTTTGAAGGAAGCTTTTTATCTCCGGATTGAACAGACGAACAAGCGTCATACCGGCAGCTGATTTCAGTTTTTATTAAAGGTTCATCGGCTATAACTCCGAAATATTCTGCTCCTGAGCCAGGGAAATCATTCTCCATGAATTTTTCCCACAGCATTTCAATTTCTTCATTGTTATAATAGGTGTTAATGCTCTGGTAATATACCTGCACAGGCTTCAGATATACAATTTCGGGTTCCAGCAGGACTTCTGAGGCAATAGGGATGATGGCATCTCCACAAAGGAGCTGTTCTTTACTTTGTCTTGCAGCTTTAGGGGAGATCCCAAAATGTTGTTTAAAGGCTTTGGAAAAGGAAGCGATATTGGCAAAACCCACTTCAATGGCAATGGAGGTGAGATTTTCCTGGGTATAAAGAATACGTTTATAGGCATTTTCTACTTTTAATCTTTGCTGGAAAGCACCTATTGTTTCTCCGCAGCTGTATTTGAAAATACGCTGGATATTCCGGTAAGAATAATGTGAAATATCTTCCAGTTCCTTTACAGAAACAGGGTGGTCATAATTCTTTTCCATGAAATTGATAACTCTGTAAATACAATTCAGGTGGTCTTCCATAAGCTTTAGTATTTTTAGAAATACAGGGGCTGAAATAAAGTACAAATAAAAGAAATAATAAAATGTCTTAGCAATATTGTATTTTAGCTTTCGGTAAAAATAAATCTGTAAAGGATCATTTTTACCATTTTAAAAACAAAATACAACCAAAAACTAGAAATAAACCATGGAAAAAGGATTTTCACAATTAACCGACCATGAATTATTAGAAAAGAAAAAAGAAATGAAATCCAATAACATTCTCAATGCTGTACTCCTGGGATTAATGGTAGGTATTTCGGTTTATAGTACCATAACTGGCGGTTTCGGATTTCTGACGGTTTTGCCATTATTTTTTGTAGGTTCTATTGTTAGCCGCCGGAATAAAAATAAGAAACAATTGGAAGAAGAATTAAACTCCAGAAATTTAAAATAACATGCAGGACTTTGACAGAAAAACAGAAACAGGTGCTGTAGCCTATTTCCGTCACTGTATAAAAAACGGAGATGCTGCAGGTGCATTAAGCTGTTTTCATCCTGATGCCGTTTATATTGACAGAGATGGGCGGGAGCTGAGAGGACTTGAGCAGATAGCATTGGCGATGCATGAAATTTGCTGTTTAAAAATGGATATTCAGGGTGAAACTCCACATATAACTGTTGTGAATGATCTTGCCATGTGGCAGGATCAATGGGAAATGACGGGAAATGCTCCTGATGGGCATCCTATTCATATGACCGGCAATACTTCCTGTATCATGAAGAGAAATGAAGAAGGAGAGTGGCTATGGCTGGTTGACAATCCTTTTGGTTCTGCAGTACTTAAAAATGATAACCTGGTATAAAAATGATCTTGTTTCTTAAAAAATAAAAAACCTTCAGATCAACTGAAGGTTTTATTTGAATATTATTTACTGGTTTTTAGTTACGTAAGAATTGCCCGATTCCCGGAGAATCAAAAGTGAATGCATTCTGATTTTCAGATTTATCAATTTTATTGCTGATGGTTAATGCCCATAATACAAGTTCTTTGCAGAAATTCTGATCTTCTTTGCTCAATTCAGAGGCATTTTCTTCCACTACATTTGTCAAAGGTTCTATTTGATCAAGTTTAGCATAGAATTCTTCATCCGTATCATTGTAGTTGAGTTCTAAATGATTTTTGTTGAACCATCTGATCAGGTCAGTGTATGGTGTTTTGATCCCTTCTTTTTCCAGTTTTGAAATACGCGGGAAGAGGCTTTCAAATTGGGTCATTACGGCTTTGTCAATTAATATTTTGGCAACATAATCTGCTCCTTCCTGTTCGCCTTCATATACCAGCTCGATCTTTCCTGTGATGGATGGAATGATCGACATAAAATCAAGCAGACGTACAGTAGTTCTTTCTGCACCGGATTCAATTAAACGTAATTTGGCTGCTGCCATTAAATTTTCCATAGCACTGATGGTAAGACGTGCACTGACACCGCTTTTCGCGTCTACATATTCGCTGATACGGGCCGCAAAAGCAACTTCTTCCAAAAGGTCTTTCGCCAGATCAGGAATCTGGATCTGTGCTTTATCTTCAGCCGAAATCAATGCTTCCTGTTCTGTAATCTTTCTGGCAAGAGCTATTGTTTTTGGATAATGGGTGAAAATCTGAGATCCGATTCTGTCTTTCAGTGGAGTTACAATACTTCCTCTGTTGGTATAATCTTCCGGATTAGCGGTAAAAACGAACTGAATATCCAGCGGCATTCTCAGCTGGAATCCACGGATCTGGATATCTCCTTCCTGTAAAATATTAAACAGGGAAACCTGAATTCTGGCCTGCAGATCCGGTAATTCATTCAAAACAAAAATAGAACGGTTCGCACGCGGAATCATTCCGTAGTGTAAAACACGTTCATCGGAATAGGGCAGTTTTAAGGTAGCTGCTTTAATAGGATCTATATCACCAATTAAGTCAGCCACATTCACATCGGGAGTAGCCAGTTTTTCGTAGAAACGGTGAGAACGGTGCACCCAGGAAATTGGGGTTTCATCACCCAGTTCAGCAATCAGATCTCTGGCAAATTTTGAAATAGGATGAAAAGGACTGTCATTAATTTCTGATCCCTTTACGATGGGTAAATATTCATCCAGCAGATTAACCATGCTTCTTGCAATTCTGGTTTTTGCCTGTCCGCGCAGTCCTAGTAAATTGATGTGGTGGCCGGCAAGAATGGCTTTTTTCAATTGGGGAACTACGGTGTCTTCATAACCCCAAAGTCCTTCAAATACAGGTTCTTTAGCTTTAATCCTGGCAATTAAATTGGCCTGGATTTCCTCATTAATCGTTTTATGAGTATAACCAGAGTCTTTTAATTCTTTAAATGTAATATCGTTTTTCATTTCTTGTAATACTTTATCGGGTAAGATTTTATTGTAATGCTTTAAAGTCTGAAATCTGACCTTTATATTCTTCTTATTCTGTTTTTTTCGTAATCTTCAAAAATCATTTGTCCTAAACCAGATAGTCCGGTGAGGAATGCTTTTCCTTTGTTCTGGGCTGTAAATTCTTCCACAAACTGACGGAGGTAAGGATCCTGTGCAATCATAAATGTCGTGATCGGAATTTTCAGTTTTCTTGCCTGTGCTGCTCTGTTGAAACATTGGTTAACAATTTTTTCATCCAAGCCGAAACTGTTCATATAAAACTCACCGCTGGGTAGCTGAATACAGCTTGGTTTTCCATCGGTGATCATAAAAATCTGTTTGTTGGTATTTCTTTTTCTGCGAAGGATATCCATGGCCAGCTCAAGTCCGGCTACCGTATTGGTGTGATAAGGGCCTACTTTCAGATAGGGAAGATCTTTAATCTTAATGGGCCATGCCTCATTTCCAAAAACAATGATATCAATGGAATCTTTCGGATATTTTCTTTTAATCAATTCCACGAGTGCCATCGCTACTTTTTTGGCTGGAGTAATCCGGTCTTCACCATATAAAATCATAGAGTGGCTGATGTCGATCATTAGAACAGTACTCATTTGAGCCTTATGTTTTGTCTCTTCTACGATGAGGTCTTCTTCTGTAAGGCGCAGATCTGAAATTCCGTTGTTGATCTGTGCATTTTTCAGGCTTTCCGTCATATTCACGGCAGCAAGGTCGTCTCCATACTGGAAGGAACGGTTTTCGCCATCACGCTCATCTCCAATTCCTGTTTTGTTGGTACGGTGATTTCCCGCTCCGTTTTTCTTCAGTTTTCCGAAAATCTGATCCAGCGCATATTCACGAAGGGCAGCTTCCAGTTTAGGCGTTAATATATTTTTCCCTTTTCCACTTCCCGTATTGCCTTCTTCAGGATCTTTTTCTTTGATATAACCACGTTTTTTCAGGTCTTCTTCAAAATCCTGAAGGGTATATTCATCACTGAAAATATCATATTCCTGGTCAAGCATATCCAGCCAATCGAAGGCTTCTTCAATATCTCCGGAGGTGTGGGTGAGCAAATCTTTAAAAACATCAAAGACCCGGTCAAAATGTGATAATTCTTCCGGCACATGTTTACTGAATATAAATCCTTTTCCGGGATTAAAATTTTTATCTGTCATAAGATGATAAAGAGATTTTGCAGTTATTGGGTTTTGAATATTTCAGATAATATGATAATATAATGAATTGTCTGAAGTATTCTTTAATTCGTTTCAAACCGAAAAGTTAGGAAAATATCATCTCAAGATTCCCTTAGAAAAATAGAAAATACTAATGATTGTGATATGGAATAAGAATATAATGCTTATCAGATTGTACAGATTATAAATCAAAAAACTCTCATATCCCTAAATGTGATAAAGCTCCGAAATACTCCGGAGCTTTATCTATACACATCATCTTATCATTATGTATTCTAGATTACCATCCTAAATAATATTCAGGATCTAACCAGTATGGCCAGTCTAATTTAAAATGGGTCTGAAGCATTTTTTCCGCTTCACAGAAAGCACCTTCCACCCAGCCCTGCTGATCAGAATAGGCTTCCCCAATAATATGAATCTGTTCATCCACCAATGGTTTTCTCATATAAGGCATCACATCTTTTACGGAGAAACCTGCTTTCCAGGCATGATATCCTGCGCCGTAGGGATCATCTGTCCAGTCTCTGAAATAGGTTACATAAGGTTCCGGAATATCTATACCATGCAGTTCTCTAAGCTGGTTCATCAATTCATTCACCATTAATTCTGTAGCCTGAACATCGTCAAACTTATGCAATTCTTCCAATGATGCAGATCTTGCAGCTCTTACTTTAAACAGAACTTTATCATCAGATAGGGCTTTCCAGAATGTTTCTGTTTCCATATCACCGTAACTTCCCAATAACATTGAATTTTTGGTTTCAGTATCAGTACCGAAATAATAGCACTGTCTCATCGGTAAATCTGTAATTGAATGCCCGGAATCAATTCCCAGTTCTCTCCACCATGGGCGTTCAAAGCCCATAAGGATTTTAAAGGCAGGCTCCATGATGATAGAACGGATGTTTTTGTTCAGTTTCTGATGCCTGTTAGCGTCAAAGAAGAAATTATTCTGATCCAGAAGTTCAAGTGATTTTCTTGGCATACCCAATACGATTGAATTAGCGTACACTTTCCATGTTTCGTTGCTTTGTATATTCAGGAAGGTTAATTCGTATTTATGAGTAGCGGTCAAATGATGATCTTTGGTAAAAGTAATCAGTTTGTTTTCAGACCAGATGCGTGCTCCTTCATACTCCATATACGTGTTGGCTACTGCATAGGCAATGCTGTCGTAACCTTCCTCAATGGTTTTGTAAGTTGTGTCTGCAGAAAAGTCTCCTACCATATAAGGAAATGCTTCGGCAGAGTTCCAGTTGATTGTGTTAGAGTAGTATCCTCCGGCATTTGCTAAGAATTCGTAGCCTTCCTGGGAGACCTGATCTTTGATTAAGTTCCAGAAACCGATATCATTTACCAGACGTTTGTCATAGGGAGAACCCGGGAAATTGTAAACCATTCTTGGTTTTATTGCATCCCAGTCGCGGCTGGTCAGTTTGAAAGTAAAATCATAGCCATTAGGATCTGCAATAATCAGGTCTTTATAGGTGGCAGCTACCCATGGATCAGCCATTAGAACATTATAGATAATTTTATTGAATAACTGATCGGAGCTGAATCCTTCATCATTTTCATTGAGATAATAGCGTGTAATCAGTTTGTTATCATGTTTCTGTTCTTCTGTCCATGCATTCTGTTTGAAACGTTCTTTCCGGATGTACATCAGAAGCTTTTCAGGTTCTCCCATATGAAACGGGATAGGGGTCATTTTATCTTTCAGAACAGGCGTTCTTTTGCTCAGATCTGCTTCTTTCAACGGGTAACCTTCTATGAGTGTTGTTACAATTTCCTGAGAGGTGAGATAGCGCATTCCCCCAAGTTCTCCCCAGAAATTCATTCCCGGCATAATTACAGATTCCAGTCTTCCGCCTAATCTGTCGCTCATGTCGAAGATCTGTACTTCGTGACCTTTATACTTATTGTCTGTTACCAAACGAAAAGCAGTGTATAGTCCGGAAGTTCCGGCACCTATAATGGCTACTTCTATCTTCAGATCAGGCTGCATGCCCGGATAGAGCGGTGTATTTTTATTGACGTTTTCTTGATTCATGATGTTATAATTTTTAAAGTGCTAAGAAATATTTATATCCTAATCGGAATGGAGTAATATCAAAATCAGTATGTCCGTCTAATGCAAGATCCGACATAATTTTTCCTAAGAAAGGGGTGAATTTGGCAGCCCATCCTGTAGCATACACCACAATGTTTTTATGGTTGGGCACATAAGACGGGGCAAAATCAATCAGCAGTTCTTTATTGGGAATTGTACTTAAAGCGATAAGGCATGTTGAAGTATATTCAGGAATGATGCTTAGCCCGGTCATATGATTTTCAATCCATTGGGAAGTGTAGACCAGTTCCTGGGGATTGGGAATTAATGTTCTGTCGCTTGGCTCATCCAAAGGTTTGATCACAAAATCAGGTGCTACACGGATGTATTCCGGATGATCCCATTCCACGGAAGGAAAGCCGTAGAACTGATTGCCATTGTCTCCCGTTGCATTCTGAAATACAAACCACGTTGGATACTGTATAGAAGGATCTGTTTTTTTAAAATAAGCAGAAGACATATTCCAGTAAGTGGCTTCTATTTTAAAATCAAGCAAGTTGATCACACTGTTGATATAAGGTCCGGGAATGATGGCCAGTTTTTTAGCGATATAAATTCCATTGGGAGTGGTTAGCTCAAAAAGATCACCGTTTTGTTTAATCTCAAGTACTGGAGAATCTTCTCTGAGTTCTACGGTTTCTTCTTTCTGGCAAAGGTCTAAAAGTGTTTCAATAGTCGCCTTAAAATTGATGCTGGCACCATCCGGCTGAAAGAGTCCGGTGTAATTATCGGGCAGGTTTTTGAAATGATACTGCTCTTCGATTTCTTTTGAAGTTAAAGTAGTATAAGGAACTCCTAAAGCTTTTAAAGCTTTTTCTGCTTCAGCAATATTCCCTTCGGTGGAATGAACTTCAGGGTCACCAAACCACAGTGTTCCTACTTTATCAAGCAGCTGGGTATCTGTTTTTTTCTGCAGCTCGTCCCAATAAGGCTGTGCATCCAGAGCCATTTGTACCATATATTCATCAGGATAAGGAATACGGAACTGGCGTGATACTCCTGCAGAACTTCCCAGCTGATTGACAAAGGTATATTGTTCCAGTACTAAAGTCTTAGCCTGACGCTGGCCAAGATGATAAGCTGTAGCAAGTCCTATTGCTCCTCCGCCAATGACGATTACGTCGTAGTTTTCTGTAATCATAGGTTATTTGTTTTAATTTTTATAATTGTATTGGAGGAAACCCCAAAGTAAAGACATCAATATGGAGGAATGTACCATCATTAATGATCTTCACTATTTTCGGAATTTTGTCCACTACAATAGTTTAAGTGTAAAGATGAATCTTTCGGTACAGGTTAATATTCTGGTTTTCCATTGAATATTGTTACTATTAATAAGCATTTCAAATTAACAAAGAAGAGAGTATAAGTTCTTAGAGTGTAAACAACCAATTATTGCATTGGGTAGAAATACGGAATAATAGAAAATCCATACACAGAAGGCTGTTTCAATAATCATTAAGAGTATAAAGAATAAATGATCTATGGATTTTCCCGGTCATTTTTTAACTTAATATGTATTATTTGGAATAAAATATGCAGGAAAAGAATATTTTACTGAGCCTCAACTTTTGCAATTGCTCTAAAAAAAAAGATTTACATAAATAAAACTGAATGGTTACAAGGCTTTTTAATAGTAAAAAAAAATAAATTCTATGGGTTTAATCAAATATTCATTATTATAAGAAGACAAAAATTACTTTAACTTTGTCAATTGAATGATATATGATTATTATGAAATTATTGAAAATAATGGTATATTGTTAAAAGCTAATATCTAATGGACTTACGTCATCAGGAAATTAATTTAACTGATAAACAAATATGAAAAATAAATTCTTAAATTTTAAATTGAGAAAACTTGTTCATTACTCATTGATCCTTTGTATCTTACTGATACAGATCATTATTGCCATATTTTTCTACAATGAATTTGTCAACGGAAAGAAGCTGAAATTTATTAAAGATCAGCTTGAGGAAAGCCGTGCATTGGGAGGCTTAACTGATAATTCCAGGAAAGATTTCATGGATGCACAGAATCATCTTCAAAAATATATGGCCACTCAGGATAAGAATGATTTACAGCTCTATTTCAAGTCGTTGAGAAAACTTAAGACTAATTTTGATAAAATTGGTGAATACGAAAATACAAGTCCCAGATTGAAAAAAAATCTGGCCCTCCGTAGCCAGGATACTTTAAAAGCTGCGAAACTGAAGACATTAATAGATTCAGTGTACCAGACTTCTCTGAATCCACCAACAAAAATTGAGGATAAGCAATATGAGCCGGCTAAGTATAAAAATGATTTTGAAGATTTCAAGATTCAAACCCGTACTTATGCAGATACTGTAAAAAAGAAAGGCTTTTTCGGACGTTTAAAAGATGCCGTAACAGGAAAAGTAGATGTTCAGAAGGAGAGTACTGTGATCACAATGACTAATAATAAAACCATAGATCTTTCTCAGGTAAAATCCAAAATGGACAATACGATAAAATCTATAGACAAACATTATGCTGCCGAAGTAAAGAAGGTTCAGCTGCTTGCAGCCATTAGTCAGAAGAATAATTTACAGTTTTACAGCAATTTCAGTAAGCTGTTGGTGTATAGTAATAACTTAATAGAAGTGTATGAAAATGCCATCAGGGATTTTAAATCTGAATTGGAAAGAGAGTATAATGAACAGAGCTCCAATAATAACAGGATAAGGACTTATCTGGTATTGGGACTGATGATTCTGATGTTTATTGTTTCTATCCTGATCATGTATTTTACAAGAATGGCATTTGTCTACGAACAAAAACTGGATACTGCCAATAAAGAAATTAAGAAGAACCTTAATTTCAAGAACAGGATTCTGGGAATGTTAAGCCATGACTTGAGATCCCCTTTGAAAATCATCAATATTTTCATAGATAAAATCCACAGAACTACTGAAGATGAAACGATAAAGGATTATCTTAAATCAATTAAGTTTACCAACAGCACTTTGCTTCTCCAATCTAACCAGATTCTGGAATATACCAAAAATGAAAATGCTGAAAAAGAGCTTATACAGTCCGTTTTCAATCTTAAAGATGAAATCAGTTCTATTGTCAAAGTGATTACTCCGTATCTGGAAACGAGAAACAACAGATTTATGGTCACTGACAGAATTCCTGATCATTTAGTAGTATATTCGGATAATATCAGAATCAATCAGATTTTTATGAATATTCTGGGAAATGCCAATAAGTTCACAGAAAACGGGCAGATTGATCTTGTAATGGCTACAGAGCCTCTTGGAGAAAATAAAATTTCCCTGATTACAACAGTAGGAGATACCGGAGTAGGAATATCAGAATCTGATCTTGGTAAAATTTTTGACCCCTATTATCAGGGTATGGTGTCTGATGAAGTTGATAATCTGGGAGCAGGACTTGGACTTAATCTGGTAAAAGAAATTGTAGAACTTTTCGATGGTGATATATCCGTTGAAAGTAAATTACATAAAGGAACCAAAGTGACATTCAGGATCAATTTAAATCTTAATAATAATAATGGAAACACCAGTTCAAAATAAAGAGATTATATTCCTTCTGGCAGACGATCACAGCATTGTACGCCAGGGAATGGAGATTGTTATCAGTGATATTGTTCCTAATGCTAAAGTGTATCAGACTTCATCTTTACATCAGGTATTGGAACTTATAGAATCAAAAGGAATCGAGATGGCTGTCATTGATGCCCATTTCCCGGACGGAAACAGTCTTCATATTTTACCACAGATGAAAAGGGTAAATCCTGATCTTAAAATTTTGATTTTTACAGGACTTGAAGAAGAGCTGCATGGCCTTAAATTCGTCAAAGCCGGTGCTGATGGTTACCTGAGTAAGCTGTGTGAAGAGGAAGAAGTAAGAGAAGCAATTACAACCTTTATTGAAAAGGGTGAATATTTTTCTACTCTTTTACGAAACCTATTGATACAGCTTGTTTCCAACCCTGATCTGATAAGTCCGCTCAACAGTTTAACCAAAAGAGAACTGCAGATTGCAGAACTGTATGCTGAAGGATATGGAAATCTTGAAATTTCAAACAGCCTGAATATCAAACAGAACACAGTAAGCACCATCAAAAAAAATATCTTTGAAAAACTCAAGATTGAAAATATGGTTGAGCTTGTTGACCTTGTCAAAACCCATCATAAACTTTAATGTTTTAAGGTAATCACCACTTCAGAGAATCAGAATATTATATTTCATCGATAAATATCTATAAACTGATCGATATGTATCGATGGGGTTTATAGAAGATTTTATTTGGGAATGTTGTTCCTTTGTACTGTGAAATTTAAGTAATAAAAAAGCAACTGAGAAATGCTTTTAAACCTCTGAAGTTTCATACACAAAAACAACAAATGATCATAACTATACAAATAATAAATGGTAGTTATAGAAACACAAATGATGAAAAAAATTAAATAAACACAGATGAAATTAAAGAAGTGTAAGAATAACCTTAAACGGCCTTCTTAAAAAAGCCAAATGATCAGAAAAAAACACAAACACATATAGTGAGGTTCAGTTGATAGGTTACATTACAAACACAAAAAGGAGGCATAATGCTTCCTTTTTGTGTTTTTGGATGAGAATAAAAGATGTCGGGGAGAAAAAGATTTAGCGGTACTGATCCGGAATGCTTCTTTTTATCAGTATTACCACACAGTTGTAAGCAAAACCATTGAGTTCCTCGCACAGTAAGATTGACTTTAAAAAAATTGGAATAAAACTTCGCTGCTGGCCAGTAAGGTTTTATTTTTATGATAAAGTTGTTTAACTTTACAAAGCTTAGGGGATCAAGCGCAAAATTTGGGGGCTAGGCAAAAAGTTTAGCTAATCTGAATAAGAAGAATGCTTTGTCTTTTACACCTCTGAGCTGCATTCTGAAGTTTTTTATTTTCGCATTGAAGGATTCAGCAGCAGCATTGGTGCTTCTTTGATGAAAATAGTTTAAAATATCCCTGTAATGATTCATTATTGTTTTTCTTAAGGTAGA